>CBDUAP010000096.1:0-10970 GCA_965365165.1 uncultured Flavobacteriaceae bacterium | reverse complement strand
TATTCTAAAACCGCAGTTCCAAATCCACCGTTTGTCACCCCGTCCTCAATGGTGATTATTTTGCTATGCCTTGAAAATACCTGATCCAATAAATTTTCATCCAGAGGCTTCACAAAACGCATGTCAATGTGTTCTATGCTAACATTTTTCATTTTTCTTGAAAGAGACCTGACACTTTCACCAATGGTTCCCAGGCTAAGAATAGCAATATCCTTTCCCTTTTTCAAGATCCTGCCTTTTCCCCTTTCCATTAATTGAAAATCCTTTTGCCATTCGGGATTAGATCCCCTTCCTCTTGGATACCTTATCGCTATCGGACCATCAGGCTTCCTTTGAGCTGTATACATGCTGTTTCTCAATTCCATTTCGTCCATGGGAGCAATAATTGTCAAATTGGGGATACACCTTAAAAATGCAATGTCAAACACACCGTGATGCGTAGGGCCGTCTTCTCCCACCAATCCCGCTCTGTCAACACAAAAAACAACCGGCAAATTTTGCAAGGCAACGTCGTGAATGATCTGGTCATAGGCTCTTTGCAAAAATGTTGAATAGATGGCAACATAAGGCAACATGCCCTGAGTTGCCATACCTGCAGCCAGGGTAACGGCATGCTGCTCTGCAATACCTACGTCAAAAGCCCTTTCCGGAAACCTCTCAATCATGAATTTCATGGACGAACCGGTCGGCATGGCAGGTGTAATGCCAACTATATTTTTATTCTTTTCAGCAAGTTCCACCATAGTAATCCCAAACACATCCTGAAATTTTGGCGGTAATCCGGATTCTGAAACATATTCGAGTTCTCCAGAAAACCTGTCAAATTTACCCGGTGCATGATAGGTAATCTGATCCTTTTCGGCTTGACTCAACCCCTTTCCCTTTTTGGTGATCACGTGAAGAAATTTTGGGCCTTTCACCGTTTTTAATCTGCTGAGCTCTTTGATCAAACCTTTGATATCATGTCCGTCAACCGGCCCGCTATAGGCAAAATTCAAGGCTTCAAAAATATTCTTTTGATGTGCATCCATTCCGTCTTTTACGGAAGTAAGATAATTTTTAAGGGCACCGACATTGGGATCTATCCCCATTTCATTGTCGTTAAGGATAACCAGTAGGTTAGATTTTGTGACCCCGGCGTGGTTCAAGCCTTCAAATGCCATTCCACTTGCTATACTGGCATCTCCAATAACTGCGATATGATTTTTTTTCGTATCGCCTTTAAGTTTGGAGGCAATTGACATTCCTAAGGTTGCAGAGATTGAGGTGGAAGAATGACCCGTTCCAAAAGCGTCATATTCACTTTCACCGAGTTTTGGGAAACCTGATATGCCTCCAAGTTGGCGGTTGGTGTGAAACCGCTCTCTCCTGCCGGTCAGGATCTTATGCGGATAGGCCTGATGACCAACGTCCCAGACCAGCAGATCCGATGGGGTGTCAAAAACATAATGGATCGCAATGGTGAGCTCAACAACTCCCAAACTGGCCCCAAGATGCCCTTTTTTTGTAGAAACCACATCAATAATAAAGTCTCTGAGCTCTTTTGCCAGAGGATCCAGCTCCTCTGGAGACAACTTTCTGAGGTCGTCCGGATTGTTGATATTTTCTAAGATTTTTTTAATCACGAATACAAAACTACAATTATCTTTGGTCAAGCCAAGATAATCACTTTTTTAAAATTCTATGCGTAATAGTCCTATTGGTATTTTTGACTCCGGTGTAGGTGGTTTGACCATTTATGAAGAGATCCATAAGCTACTGCCTCAAGAAAGCATCATATACCTGGCGGATAGTAAAAATGCCCCTTATGGTGAAAAATCCAAAGAAGAAATTGTGGAGATCAGTGACAAAAACACTGCATTTTTGTTGTCAAAAGGATGTAAACTTATTGTAGTGGCCTGTAATACCGCTTCTACAAATGCTGTATATTATTTACGTGAAAAATACGATGTTCCTATTATCAGGGTTCAACCGGCCATCAAACCTGCTGCCTTAAATTCTAAAACCAAAGTCGTTGGGATTCTCGCCACTAAGGGAACTCTGAAAAGTGAATTGCTGTTTGAAACCTCGCAGCGTTTTGCGAAGGGCGTTCAGGTAATAGAACAGGTAGGGGAAGGACTGGTTTCACTTATTGAAAGCGGTAAAATGCACTCTGCCGAAATGGATGACTTACTGAGCAAATACATCCGTCCGATGATTGAAAAGAATATTGACTATTTGGTGCTGGGATGCACTCATTATCCTTTTTTAACCCCTCAGATAAAAGCCCTGGTCGGAGACAAAATAATTGTTTTGGATTCGGGAGAAGCAATCGCCAGACAAACAAAAGTTATTCTTGAGCAGGAAGATTTGATCAATGACAGGTCCACCGAGATCAAAAGGATTTTCTATACCAATAAAAACACTGCTGTTCTTCAAAATATTTTGGATGAATTTGATGAAAACCTCAAAGCAATTAAAATTGATTTCTGACATGGAAAGTCCTTTTACACATGAGTATTTTATGAAGAAGGCTTTACTCGAAGCTGAAAAAGCCTTTGAAAAAAATGAAGTTCCTATTGGTGCCGTCATTGTGATTGATGATAAAATCATTGCCAGAGCCCATAATCTGACAGAAACCCTGAATGATGTAACGGCTCATGCCGAAATGCAGGCCTTTACCTCAGCTGCAGATTACCTCGGAGGAAAATATCTGAAAAAATGCACCTTATATGTAACTCTTGAACCGTGCCAGATGTGTGCCGGGGCCAGTTACTGGACACAGATCGATCAGATCGTTTTTGGTGCCTATGATGTAAGGCGCGGATTTCAAACCCATAAAACCAAAATGCACCCTAAAACCAACATTATAGGAGGTGTGCTCGAAAAAGAATGCAGTGCACTGGTTACCAGATTTTTTGTTGAAAAAAGAAACCTGAATTAATCCTTGTTCCTGTCTTCCAGTTTTTTGGCAAAGTCTTTAAAGGAGTAGTTTTGAAGATCCTTGTTCCTATAGCGATGATAAATAAACAAAGGCATCAGGATAAAGGCAAAGACCAACACTCCTATTCCAATGAATTTTTCTCCCTCACCGGAAGATCCTGAGTTGACATAATAGCCATAGGCTATAAAACCCATAGCCGTGATTAAAATGATGATTAATACTTTTTTCATTTTGTTCAGATAATCAAAATGCTAAATTACAAAATGTATTATCTTTATTCTATTAATAATTTCGCTTTGATCAATGCTGCAAAATTGAACCTTGTTTTTTATCTGATTCTTTTATCTTCATGTGTTATGGCCCAAAATCAGACGCAACATAAAATAGTCATCGCACACCGGGGAGCTTCTGGATACCTGCCTGAGCACACTATGGAATCCAAATCGATGGCACATGCCATGGGAGCTGATTACATTGAACAGGACCTGGTGCTCACCAAAGACAATGTCCCTGTTGTAATGCACGATATTTATTTGGACGAGGTTACCGATGTTGCACAAATCTACCCAAACAGGTCAAGAGAAGATGGACGCTATTATATCATAGATTTTACACTTGACGAAGTACTTCGGCTGTCTGTGAACGAAAGAATCATCCTTAAAACCCAATTACCGGAATACCCTGACCGCTTTCCTCAGGGAAAATCTTTATTCAGGCTGCATACTCTTGAAAATGAGATAGAATTGATTCAGGGGTTGAATGAAACAACAGGAAAACAAGTCGGGATTTATCCCGAAATCAAAAACCCTGGCTTCCATAGAAAGGAAGGGAAAGATATTTCCAAAATTGTCCTGGGCATTCTAAAAAAGTACGGGTATCTTAACAAAACAGACCATTGCATCTTGCAGTGTTTTGATGCTGAGGAGCTCAAGCGCATACGCTTTGATCTCAAAAGTGACTTGTTTTTGACACAACTTATGGAGTTTCCTGATGGGGTAAGCGATATAAAGGACTATGCTCATTATGCCGATGCCGTGGGGCCCCCGGTATCTCAGCTAATTGTCAGTTCATATAAAATTCAGGGCAAGACTTACAGTGACCTGATTGCAGAGGCACACAAACTAAAATTAAAAGTGCACCCTTATACTTTAAGAATTGAAGAATTGAAAGGGTTTCCAAACTTTGAGGCCTTGCTTGAATTTTGCTTTGACAAACTAAACATAGACGGAGCATTCACTGATTTTCCAGATAAAACGGTACGTTATCTCAGGAAGTAACCTGTATCAGTTTCCTACGATACGCAGTTAACAGCCTGGATTTCGAAATAAACCCAAAATATTTACCGTTTTTTATGACCACAAGGTTCCAGGCCCCGCTGCTTTTGAATTTATTTAATATTTCCTCTGCAGAATCCTTGCCGTAATAAATGATATCAGAAGCACCGTGCATCAGATCACTCACGACAACCTTATCATACAGCTTTGTGTCAAACATAATACTCCTGATGTCATTTAAGGTAATGATCCCTAAAAATTCTTTGTTCTCATTGACTACCGGGAAATGGTTCCTTGAAGATTTGGCTACCGCATTTTCAAGAATTTCACCCAGCTTCATTTCCGGAGAAAGCAGTACAAAATTCGTTTCAATGACTTTATCAATGTCCAGCATCATCAAAACAT
This sequence comes from uncultured Flavobacteriaceae bacterium, assembly GCA_965365165.1. GTDB lineage: Bacteria > Bacteroidota > Bacteroidia > Flavobacteriales > Flavobacteriaceae > Lutimonas. The sequence goes on along the minus strand of CBDUAP010000096.1, from coordinate 6,368 downwards.
TTTTATCCTTATCGTGGGTCATTAACTCCCCTTTTTTTGCCAGTTCTGCAGCGTAAATATTATGAGGGACATACTTCTTTGTAATCAGAAAAGAAATCGAAGAAACAATCATAAGGGGCACAAAAAGTTCATAACCCCCTGTTATCTCCGCGATTAAAAAAATGGCCGTTAAAGGTGCGTGAAGTACCCCTGCCATTAACCCGGCCATACCCACCATGGCGAAATTTGTTGAAGACAGCTTGTGGCTGAATAAATTGCTGTAATTAATGATCATCGCAAATACATAGCCCGAAATACTTCCGGTGAATAGCGTAGGAGCAAACACACCACCAACGCCGCCCGCACCAAAAGTGAAAGACATGGCAACTACCTTGAACAAAACCAAGCCCACCAGCAAGCCTACAACAACCCATATATTTTCCGATACCGTGTGAAAAATATTGTTATTGACCACAGCATCAATATTGCCCCTCAATACATTATTGATCGTGACAAAGCCCTCTCCAAAAAGCGGGGGTACAAAATATACGATGACCCCTAATAGGATCCCGCCAAGCAACAAACGCTTGTATGGGTTTTCAAACTGTTTAAAAAATTTACCAACCCCGAAATAAACCTTGCTGAAATAAATAGAAACCATGGCGGAAATTACCCCTAGGAAAATAAAAAAAGACACATCGCTCAAATGAAATTTGTCCTGAACCTGAAAATGCAATAACACATCCTCTCCAAAAAAGAAATAAGAAGTCAAAACAGCAGTGATAGAAGCCAATAAGAGTGGAATCATTGAGGCCAATGTCAATTCCAGACTGAATATTTCAACCGCAAAAACAATAGCAGCAATAGGCGCCTTAAAAATTGAAGACATTGTTCCTGCGGCAGCGGCACCTATGAGCAAGGTCCTGGTGGTTTGGTTTAGATGGAATAGACTTGAAAAGTTTGAGCCAATAGCTGCACCGGTTGCAACGGTCGGCCCCTCTAATCCTACTGAGCCCCCAAAACCAACTGTCAGTGGTGCTGTTAATAGTGACGCCCACATCTGACGACGCGGCATCCTTCCCTTTAATTTGGATATGGAATATAAGGTTGACGGAATCCCATGCTCCACAGGTTTTTTCACAATATATTTAATACTGAGCAAAACCAATAAAAAACCAATCACCGGAAAAATAAAATAGAAGACATTATGTATCTCCCTTATAAATTCACCCTCGAGCAGCTCCTGAATAAAATGGGTTAAGTTTTTTATGGTTACCGCGGCGAGTCCTGTAAATAAACCAATGATGGCACTGGCGATATAAACAAACTGCTTATTGGAAATGTGCTTATACCTCCATTTTAAAAACCTTATAAAAAAATTTTTGCTCCGTGGCATTTTATTACAGGTAAATTAATTCTTCCTCATTGACAGGGACCTGTTTATTTTGGCCCCAACCAAGTGCAAAAGCATCAGGTCTTTTACAGATCCAATTTTAAACGCAACTCCCTCAGCTGTTCTTCGTCTATAGACGCGGGGGCATCGATCATGACATCTCTTCCTGAATTGTTCTTGGGAAAGGCAATAAAATCCCTGATGGTTTCCTGTCCGCCCAAAATAGCTACAAGTCTGTCAAGTCCGAAAGCCAATCCTCCATGTGGAGGGGCACCATATTCAAAAGCATCCATTAAAAAACCAAACTGATTTCTCGCTTCTTCTTTCGTGAATCCAAGCAGGTCAAACATTCTTGATTGGGTCGCTTTATCAAAAATTCTGATAGACCCGCCACCAATCTCGTTTCCATTCAATACCATGTCATAGGCATTTGCTCTTACTTTACCCGGTTCGGTATCCAGTAAATGCATGTCCTCTGGTTTTGGGGAGGTGAACGGGTGGTGCATGGCGTGAAATCTATTTGTCTCTTCATCCCATTCCAATAATGGAAAATCAACTACCCACAAGGGCGCAAATTCGGCCGGGTTTCTCAAATTAAGCCTCTCTGCCATTTCCATTCTCAGGGAGCTCAATTGGGTTCTTGTTTTCGCTGCATCACCTGCCATCACCAGAATCAGATCACCCGGTACAGCATCCACTTGACCGGCCCAGGATTTGAGATCCTCCTGATCGAAAAATTTATCTACAGAAGACTTCATTGAACCGTCCTTGTTGTATTTTACCCAAACCAGTCCATTGGCTCCGATCTGAGGTTTTTTAACGAAATCTATAAGCTGGTCTATTTGCTTTCTGGAATACTCTGAACAACCTGGAACCGCGATTCCAACCACCAGTTCCTGGCTATCAAAAACACCAAAACCTTTCCCTTGAGCCAGGTCATTGAGTTCACCGAATTTCATATCAAAACGGATGTCAGGCTTATCATTCCCATAAGTTCTCATTGCCTCTTCATAACTCATTCTTGGAAATGCTTCAATTTCAAATCCCTTGATCTCCTGTAACAGATGTTTTACAAGGCCCTCAAAGGCATTAAGGACGTCTTCCTGCTCCACAAAAGCCATTTCGCAATCAATCTGGGTAAATTCAGGTTGTCTGTCGGCCCTGAGATCCTCGTCACGAAAACACTTAACGATCTGGAAATATTTATCAAGGCCCCCAACCATTAACAATTGTTTAAAGGTTTGGGGAGACTGAGGGAGTGCATAGAATTGCCCTTCGTTCATCCTTGAAGGAACAACAAAGTCCCTTGCTCCTTCTGGAGTTGATTTTATCAAATACGGCGTTTCAACGTCTATAAAACCCTCATTAGATAAATAATTTCTGACGGCCATGGTCACCCTGGATCTAAAAATAAGGTTTTCACGAACAGGATTCCTTCTGATATCCAAATACCTGAATTTCATTCTTAATTCATCACCTCCATCGGTTTCGTCTTCAATTGTAAAAGGAGGAACTTTAGACGTGTTCAGGACTTTTAATTCTGTCACAAGTATTTCAATCTCACCTGTTGGTATTTGAAGATTCTTGGCTTCCCTTTCAATGACATTCCCTTTCACCTGGATAACAAATTCCCTTCCAAGAGTTCGCGCATTTTCAACCAAAGACGCATCTGATCTTTCTCCATCGAAAATCAGTTGGGTTATGCCGTATCTGTCCCTAAGGTCAACCCAGATCATAAATCCTTTATCCCTGACCTTTTGAACCCATCCTGACAAACAAACTTCCTGACCAACATGATCCAATCTTAACGCTCCGTTGTTATGACTTCTGTACATTTTAATATTCATTTTATTGAAGCTGCAAATTTAATCAATTCGCGAACAGATGCGGCCTTTTTAAAACAAATTTTAAAATTACCCTGCGCTGCGGGTCGGGAAATGACTTTCATACCCCGGAAAACAAATTTTGAGGTAATTTCCATTCATTAAGGTTTATATTTGTAAAAAAATCATCGTGTGAATCTAAAGGAATCAAGCACTTCAAAACTGTACATCGTTCCCACCCCTATCGGTAATTTAGAGGATATAACCTTGAGGGCCCTGTCGGTTCTTAAACAAGTGGATGTCATTTTGGCCGAAGACACCCGTACTTCGGGGAAATTATTGAAGCACTATGATATCAATACGCCCATGCTGTCGCATCATATGCACAATGAGCATAAAATGGTTGACCGTATTGTGGATCGAATTGAGAATGGCGAATCGTTCGCGCTCATTTCCGATGCCGGAACTCCTGCCATTTCAGATCCCGGTTTTCTATTGACCAGGGCCTGTATTAAACGTCAGGTAGCGGTGGAATGCCTGCCAGGTGCAACTGCTTTTGTTCCTGCACTTGTCAATAGTGGGTTTCCAAATGACAGATTTGTTTTTGAAGGGTTTCTGCCCGTGAAAAAAGGAAGGCAAACCCGGCTTCAATTGTTAAGTAAAGAAACGAGAACCATGATATTTTATGAATCCCCTCACAAACTGGTGCGAACCCTTGAACAATTTGAACAGTTTTTTGGTGAGGATCGCGAGGTTTCAGTTTCTAGAGAACTGACCAAATTGTATGAGGAGACTTTGCGCGGTTGTGTAAAGGAAGTTAAAGCGCATTACGCCAGTCATCCGCCAAAAGGTGAAATCGTGATCGTGGTCAAAGGCCTTTCAGACAAAAAAACAAAAGACATATAGAATTGAATCAGATTTATGAAATTGATCCTTCGGACTTATAATCTCAGGTTGAAACATACCTTTACAATATCCAGGCAATCCTTTGACACAAAATCAGTTTTGATCGTCGAATTGACCCAGGGTTCCTTCTCGGGCTATGGGGAGGCTTCGGAAAACCCTTATTATCATAAAACAATAGATCATATGATTAATGATCTGTTGAAGGTTAAATCGATTGTTGAGGCAAATTCAGAAGCAACACCGGAAGTTTTCTGGAGTCATATGTATCCCTTGTTAAAGGACAATATGTTTGCCTTATGTGCCCTTGACATTGCCTTCAATGATCTTTATGCCCGTAAAAAAGGCAAAAAATTATATGAACTCTGGGGGATGAAACAAAATAAAAATATTTTGTCAAATTTTACCATTGGGATAGATAGCATCGATAAAATGCTCGCTAAAATGAAGGAAACCCCCTGGCCGGTATATAAAATTAAACTGGGAACAAAAGAAGACCTTAACATCGTAAAGGCTTTGAGACAACACAGCCATGCTGTTTTCAGGATAGATGCCAATGGTGCGTGGGGCGTAGAGGAAACATTGAAAAATGCAGTCGAATTGAAAAAACTGGGGGTCGAGTTTTTGGAACAACCCTTGTCTGCTGAGAACAAGGAAGGCCAGAAGATCATTTTTAAAAAATCCGTCATACCAATAATTGCCGATGAAAGCTGTCAGATTGAAGCCGATGTCGAAAATTGCTTCCAATTGTTTCATGGTATCAATATCAAACTGGTTAAATGCGGGGGTCTGACTCCGGCCAGGAGAATGCTTTCAAGAGCTAAAAACTTGGGAATGGCCAAGATGGTAGGCTGTATGACGGAATCTTCCATTGGAATTTCGGCTATTGCCCACCTCCTCCCTGAACTGGATTATGTTGATATGGATGGCGCCTTGCTTCTGAAAAATGATATTGCTTCAGGGGTAACCCTGAAAAAGGGAAAAATAAACTATTCCGAACTCAACGGAACAGGAGCCTTACTTCTTGATAATAATCCGATCAGGATCATACGCTAAACTATAAATATTCTTATTTTTGAATTCAAATTAAATTGTAAAAACTATAATGGCACAAGTAATAAAAACACAATGGCTGGGGAACATGTTGTTCAATGCCGATACCTTAGGTGGAAATTTTAAAATAGACGCCGCACCTGAATCAGGAGGAGAAGGAAAAGGGGTCAGGCCCAAAGCCCTGATGCTCACTTCCCTCGCCGGTTGCACAGGGATGGATATCGTTTCTCTTTTAAAGAAAATGAGAGCAGAAGTTGACGACCTGGAGATAAACGTTTCAGGAGAGCTCACTGATGAGCACCCAAAGTTCTACAACAAAGTAACCCTTGAATATATCTTTTACGGAAAGGACTTTAAAAAGGATAAAATCGAAAAGGCCATTCAGTTATCAGCAGACAAATACTGTGGTGTGATGGAAATGTTTCGACAATTTGCCAAGATTAAAACCGTAGTAAAATATAAAGAAAAAAAGAGCTCCTAAAAAGAGCTCTTTTTTTGATTTTAATTAGACGAGGTATTGATTATAGTGACAACCAAGGCTGAAACCGAAATCAAAAGGCCAAAAGCTGATAACAACACTCCTGTCTGTGCGCCAATCGCTGAATTTTTGGCTCTCGTCTTGTTGGGCTCCACATAGACCACATCATTTTGAGACAAATAATAGACCGGGGAATCAAACAATTCCGTTGATTTTAAATTTACCCTGGTATAGGTTTTTTTACCGTCATAATCCTGTATCACCAATACATTTTCGCGCTCCCCGTAAATGGTCAGGTCACCTGCCAGGGAGATCGCTTCCACCAAGGTAATCCTCTCATTGCTTGCAGTATAGGTTCCTGGTCGGTTTACTTCACCTAAAACGGTAATTCTGTAATTGACAGTTTCAATGTCGACGATAGGGTTTTTGATGTAGTCCGATAATTTTTCCTGCAACATTTGGGTTGCCTGCTGCCTGTTGAGTCCTGCCATCATTATTTTTCCGAGCACGGGAAAATTGACATTTCCCTCTGAATCCACCCTGTAGGTCTGAATTCGTTCCCTACCTTGTGCGTCAAGAAGATTATTGGATACACTCACCGAAGCTTTATTAAAGGGCCTGGCGGCTTCAGCATCAAGGGCATTTACAATTATAATTAGTTCATCATCAATATGATATGTTGGAGAATAACTGTCAAGACCAATGGAATTATCAGCACTGCTGACACCGTTAAAATAGA
>CBDUAP010000095.1:0-11051 GCA_965365165.1 uncultured Flavobacteriaceae bacterium | reverse complement strand
ATACATATACGGTGACCTTCCGTTATGAGAATGACAATTTTGATCCGGTATTCGTGCCGCTTGGTGAGTACAATAACCTTTCGGGCCCAGGCGCTTTATCAGTTGTTGGTGAATTGCCCACGATTTTTATGCCTGGAAGCGGTACTTTTGAAATTATATTCAATGGCGAGCAATTGACCTGGAGTTTGTATACTTATGGAAGCTTTAATAAATCTTCAATTTCATCTGCAAATCAAAGCGATACGGGTGAATGTGATGCAAAATTAGACGGGGCTTATACACTGTTCCCCAATCCGGTTACAGAGGATAAATTAACTATTGTACAGAATATTGCCGAGGTAAGTACGGTTTATATTTTGAACATGTATGGTAGTATTTTGGATCAAGATGGCTTTAATGGAATTAACGATGAAATTACCATTGATATGCCTTATCCCGGAGGCATGTATATTGTAAAAATCGTGACTGCTGATCAGGTAAGGTCCTATAACATTATTAAACAATAACAGAACCTTTATTTTAATATGACAAAAAACCTTGAAGTATCTCTAGCTTGCCTGACACTGCTTTTGACGCTGTCATTTTCAAGTTTCTCACAAAATAATAAAATTGACAGTTTGAAAAGGGTTGCAGAAACGCAAGCTAAAGATACTTCTATGGTAAATGCACTGAATGATTTAAGTGCTGCATTAAGATTAAATCAGGATGAAGAAAAGGCTCTTGAAACTGCAGCACAGGCTTTGGAACTGGCTACCTCACTCGATTTCAAAAAAGGGATGGGATATGCCTTAAAGAATTCAGGTCTGGTATATTATAACAGGGGAGATTATTTGGAAGCCCTTGATGATTGGACAAGATCTCTGGAAATTTTTGAATCGGTGCCTGACACTTTAGGCATGGCGAATATTATTAACAATTTGGGAACCCTGTATTTTCAGGCAGGAAGCCTCCCCAAGGCACTAGAAAATTATTTAAGATCCTTAGCCTTTGCTGAAAAAGCGAAAGATACCTTCCAAATGACAACAGTTCTTTATGGTATCGGAGCTATTTATGGAGAACTTATGGAATATGACAAGTCTCTGGAATATTTCAATCAGATGGGCCTGTATACCGAGAATCTTAATAATAATCAACTAAGAACTTATTATTTAATGGGCCTAGGAGAGGTTTATATGAAAAAAGGAGATTATGAAATGTCCTTAAAATATTATAAAGAAGCCCTTCCCCTGAACGAGGGTACTCCTGAATATACTCATAATTTGACCATGTTGGGTACTGTTGAACAGAAAATCGGAGACATTGATAAATCCATAGAATATTTGAACCTGGCATATGAATCTGCTCAGGAAAACCAACAACAATGGGAGACAGTTCAATCCTTAATCCCTTTAGGGAAATTATATCAGGAAAGTGATTTTTCTAAAGCCATAAATATTTATAAGGAGGCTGAGTCAGTAAGTAAACAGATGGAAACTGATAAATCTCTTGTAGAAATTTACAAGGGAATGTCTGAAACTTATGCAATTCATGGTCATTTCGACAAAGCCTATCAATACCGGGAATTATATGAAGCCGAGAAAGATTCGTTATTTAATTTAGCAACCGATGACAAAATACGCGGATTGCAATTTGATTTTGACCTGCAGAAAAAGGAAGACGAAATTGGATTGCTTGAGAAGGAATCAGAGATTCAGGAGTTGACCAAAAAACGCCAAAAGAATGTGATCTGGGTCACCGGGATATTCCTTTTTTTACTGGCGCTCCTGGCTTTGAGTTTGTTCAGGCGTTATAAATTTACCAAAGAGACCAATGCGATCATTGAAAAGGAGAGAGATCGCTCAGAGAGTTTGTTATTGAACATCCTTCCCGAAGAAACGGCTCAGGAATTAAAGGAATTTGGTAAGGTACAAGCGAAAAGGTTTGAATCAGTCACTGTGCTGTTCACTGATTTTGTCGGTTTTACTTCTTACGCCAAAAATCTGGAACCCGAAGAACTTGTTAGTAGCGTTGATTATTATTTCTCCAAGTTTGATGAAATCATGGACAAATACGGGGTGGAAAAGATCAAAACCATAGGGGATGCCTATATGTGTGCTTCGGGTCTTCCCGAACCTGAGGGTTATGATGTTTTCAGGGCAGTTCAGGCAGCTTTTGAGATCATCAAATTCATTGAAGAATCAAAAAGGACACATGCCGATCATATGGCTCACTTCGATATTCGAATTGGAATGAATACGGGCCCTATCGTGGCCGGGGTGGTGGGCACCAAAAAATTTGCCTATGACATCTGGGGAGATTCGGTAAACGTGGCCTCAAGGATGGAAAGTACATCAGAGCCCGGTAAAATAAACGTTTCTGAAAGTACCTATGACCTGATCAAAGATGTGTACCACTGTGAATACAGGGGTGAGATCAACGTTAAAAACAAGGGAATGATGAAGATGTACTTTGTAAACAGGGTCAAGGACCATGGTTTTGTTCGTCAATTGGAAATGGATATCATGGGGGTTCCTCATACCTGATCCGGCCTTAGCCTGTTGAATTGGTCCTTTAACCTGTTATCTCAATCAAGATCTTAAATTTTTTGGATGTACTTATGTGACAAGGTGGTTGATGATCTTTCCTTGTGAACGATCCTTTTTGAGGATCAGGAACAATCAATATGATAAAAGTCATTTTAAATCTGACCTTAATTCCATAAATTTAAAGCAAATGTTGCCAAAGAAAAGGGGCCAGGTTTAATATTGTTTTAAAAAAAGGGTCTAAGGACATTGCTATTTGAATCTTCACGCATTGAATTAGTCCAATTCTCTGACTATGGATGATCAGTCTAGTCATAATATGGAGTTAGTTGACGGATCTTCTGTTGCCGTAATCGGAGGGGGACCCTCAGGAAGTTTTTTCAGTTATTTCGCCCTTGAATTTGCGGCAAGACTTGATCTTGATATCAATATTGATATTTATGAAGCCAAGAACTTTTCTAAAATAGGAGCCGGAGGATGCAACCATTGCGGAGGCATTGTATCAGAATCACTTGTTCAGAAACTGTCAACAGACGGCATCGTGATTCCAGCGCATATCATTCAAAGAGGCATTAGTACTTATACCATGCATGCGGAACAGGGTGAGGTGGTTATTAAAACACCAAGTAATGAACACAGGATCGCTTCGGTGTTCAGAGGATGCGGTCCGAAAGGGTGCCTTGATACTTCTCAAAGGAGTTTTGATAATTTTTTGCTGGGTCTTTGTCAGGAAAAAGGTGCAGAGATCATTCCTGAAAAAATTACAAAAGTGGAAAGGAAGGAGGATGGCATTATTGTACACTCAAAACAATTTGGAGATAAAAAATATGATCTGGTGGTTGGAGCTGTTGGCTTGAACAAGAAAACGCTTGATCTTTTTGGTACCCTGAATCCGGGTTTCAAACCTCCCGAGGTCACCAGGACGTATATTTGCGAATTTTTTCTAGAACAGGAGGTAGTCGACAAGTATTTCACAGAATCGATGCATGTTTTTTTGCTCAACATACCCAACGTGACTTTTGGCGCCTTGATCCCAAAGGAAAATTATGTCACTTTGGTTTTGCTGGGGAAAGATATTGATAAAGACGTGGTCGCTGATTTCATCCGATCGGAACAGGTGAAGGGATGTTTTCCGGAGGATTTTAAACTGGATGAGTCTGCACCTTGTAAATGTTATCCGTTTGTCAATGTGAAAGGTGCCGTTGAACCCTATTCGGACAGAATGGTGCTCGTGGGAGATTCAGCCTCTTCAAAGTTGTATAAAAACGGTATAGGGGCAGCGTATATTACGGGTCGGGCGGCAGCAAATACGGTTATTTTTGAAGGAGTTTCCAAAAAGGATTTTCAGTCCTCATACAAGAAAACATGCAATGATCTTGATACAGACAATAATGTTGGAAAACTGATTTTTTGGGTCACGCGGTTCATTCAGAAATCGGCAATATTGAAGACAGGCCTGCTTGATATGGTCTTGCGTGAGCAAAAAGAAGCTGACAGCAAAAGATTAATGAGTTCTGCCCTTTGGGATACCTTCACGGGCAGTGCCGGATATAGAAATATTTTACTACGCTTTTTTCACCCGGCCCTGTTGCTGAATTTTATGTGGAGCATCGTGAGTGCTAATTTTAAAAGAATGAAACTATAAATATCATGAAAGACAAGATGTTAGGGCATCTTTATAAAGATGGTGAAATTATAATCAAACAGGGGACTACGGGTAAATGCCTTTACGTGATCCAGGAAGGGAAAGTTGAAGTGATCAATGAACAAGGAGATTCTGAGATAAAAGTGGCAGAACTGGGCGAAACAGAATTTTTTGGTGAAATGGGCCTTTTCGAGAAAGACGTCCGTTCATGCACGGTGCGAGCTCTGGGTGATGCCAGGATACTGACCATTGACAAAAGGAATTTTTACCAGTCGATCCACAAGGATTCTTCTTTGGCTTACAGGTTGCTAGAAAAAATGTCAAACAGGTTGCGGGAGGCAAATAAAAAAATCAAGGAATGATCATTACGCATTCTAGGGAGAGGAACAATATTCAATAAATTTATAAGCCCCTTTCTACGTTGAAAGAGATGATTCATTTAGGCATAAAATATTGTTAAACGGTTTTCAATGATTTTCTTTCGATAAATAAAACAGGGCTTTGGGAAAAAGGATGCGACTGTTCATCCGGGAATATTTGTTGATGGGATATTTGTTGATTAACTTGTTAACTCAAAATTCATGATGAAAAACGCAATGCTTACTTCGGTGATCTTCTGCATTTTTTGGCTGAGTGGAATGCAGCCCAATATAGCAGGAGACAAAACAGAAATCATATATGTGCCAGAGGTGTATTCAGAAATGCAGGTTATGTCAGCCTCTTTTTATCCCTCTGAAGCAATCACAATAGACCTCAGAAAGGATTTTAATTTAAAGGTGGAGTCAATACTCGAGGTCCTGGTGATCATAATAATTTGCTGTGCCTTGCTTGCCATTGTGCTGACCCCTGTTGTGCTTGTATATTTCTGGATTTATTATTCATACCGATATGTTTGTAATTACAGAGACAGGTTCAGTTTGAAGAAATGGTTTAAAAAGACAAGCGATTTGTATGAGGTAAAAGTTTCCAAACGGGTTTGGTTCAAATACAGGAAAACCTATTCAAAAATGCTTGGGTTTGGTTTTTCAATCTTGGCTTATTGCCTTGCTTCAAATTTTTATATGTTCAGGAATTTTGACAGGTTAGAGGTTGCACTGGTTAATTATTTCAGTTTTCCCTTTAAAGTGCTTGACAATATTTCAAAATTAAGGGTGCTTGATGAGAATAACCTGGCTTTGGAGGAAATTTGGAAGGAAATGCTTTTGATTGTTTTTGTATCCATTGCCATCTTCTTTTTAGGATATATGATAGGAACGATGATCGTCAATTTCAGGTACAGAAGAGTTAAAAAGTGGTTTGGTGAGAATAACAGGCGTCACGGTTCGTCAAAGATGATCATTTTGGAATAAATCTGTTACAACTCTTTTCTTCTCTAGAAATGGTTTGATATCAATCTATTTCTTGAACTATTTAATGATGTAAAACATAATAAAACGTATAAACCCGAACATATCAAGTTTTTGAAATATGTTTCAAAAGTTTATTTTTCTTCACAAGGGGTTTCAATTCGTCTTCCATGTATTTCAAATATTTATTGGTTTCGTGCTTTTTTAAGAATTCGCGAAGATTTACTTTCCTTGTCTCATTTAATGCATCGAGTAATTTTTTCTTTTGTTTTTCTTCTTTGTCACTATCTAAAATCTCATAGATTTCGTCTACAAACCCCTCATTATAGGACATTAACTTAGAAACTTGCTCATTTTCAAATTTGAGGTGGGCTACACTGTTCAAAGTGGTCAGTAACAGTTCTTTTGGTACGCCTTCATCCTGAGCAAAGGTTTTGTGGCTAAAGCCGAATAGGGTGATCAGGCCGATCAAAAAAGCAAATTTTTTCATTGTTTATAGATTTAAAATGACAAAATAAATTTAGTGAAAAATGATTTATCAAAATTTTTTTAAAAAAAATATTTCAGCTGGTTTTTTTTAATCCCATTTTTTAGGCACTTTTCAGTTTTACAAGAAAGAATTGCGAAAATAAAAAACACAATAATGTTTTCTTAATCTTCGACCAGAATTAAACTTTTTTAACGAATTTAGCGCAATATTGAATTCAAATGGGTTATAACTGTCTCATTATTTCAATTCATGTAACAAGTCAAATAAAAGGATATAATAATTCTATATAAAAAGTTAATCTGAATCATGAAGAAAATTAGCAACATATTGATCCTGTTATTCTATATGATCACTTGTGTTATTTATGGCCAGCATAGCAAATCTGAAATAAACAAGTTTCTTGGGGTTGTAGGATATTTATATGATAACAAGATTCAAAAAGAAAAGATTAATGGAAAGGAATATGAAATATGGTTAAAGGAGGGAGAGCATTTAATTCCTAAGACCTATTCTGAAACCGGGACATGTTTTTTTATTTATACCGATAAGGATCAATATTTGGTTACGGCTGAGCATGTGGCAAGAAAAACTTCATTAAATACGGATTTAGTAATAAGTTCCGAAAATTTTTTGCCCCATGCCTTTAAGCTTGGCGATATAATTAGAAATAAGAATGAACTTGACTGGGTTTACCATCCAATCGCTGACGTGGCTGTTATTTTGCTTGATTCTTCAAAAATCACAGAAGATTTTGCAAAATGCTTTTTGCCATTTGATATGATAAACTTCAGTATTGATGCTCCAAACAGGGAAAGTGAAGTTACAGTATTCGGTTATCCTCTGAGTCTCGGAATTGGGAAAAGAATTTCAGCAATAACCAAGGTATGTAAACCATCAAGCGGTTTAATTGAATTACCCCGTTTCGATAATAAAAGAAAATCTGATTTTTATTTGCTTGATGATCCTAGTGTTAGTGGCTTTAGTGGGGGGCTGGTACTAAAGTTACCTCCAAGTCTTGATGATGCCGCGTTAAGAGTTTGGAAAATTCATAATGAATATAAAATCGTAGGACTTGTTCACGGGACTATCAGAGATCGGCAAGGTGGTTTTTCTGCAATAGTGCCATCTTACTATATAAAGGAAACGATTGAAATGGCGCCAGGATTTTCTGGCACAGAAATATTTAAGTATCCAAATGGTAATATTTGGAGTGAAAGAATATATAAAAACGGATTTCCATGGACGGTAGTATCAAATTTCGACATAAACGGTAATATACAAGAAAAAGGTACCTTGAAAGATGGCAACGGAGATTTGCATGTTTATGATGATAAAGGTAATTTAATGCAAATTCGCTACTATGTGAATGGTGTAATTCATAGAATAGAGCGTAAAAAATAAAATAGTATTCTCCAAGAGAAATCAAAAGATTCAATTCTAAGGAAGAGGCAAAGTCTGTAAAGAAATTGTTGCCACATTTCAATTTTTGTCGCAAGTTACAAGCTCAAAAAAACCAAGCTTATACAGCTTGGTCTTATCTTATCTGTAGCCCAAACGCTCCAATTCTCGAATTCATTTTATGAAAACCTAAATGAACTCTATGAGTCGGGATATAACTGGATGAAAATAAATAGAAAATAAGACATTACTCAGCGAAAATTTCGCATCATTTTGCACAGTTTGTTGAAATACAATACCGACGTGTTTTTTGAAAACGAGCCTTAGAAATTCAATTATCTATTTGAATATGATTTGTATCTTTAAGAATAATTAAAAAAGTATAAAATGAGAAAAATTATAAAACTTTTATTTTTATCCTTGGTTTTTCTTTCTTGTGAAAATAACGACGATAAAAACCTTGATAAACATTCAGATTGGAAGAGTAGGAAATCCGATATTACCAATTTCAATGATTACATTCAGGGTAAGACCTATCTTCCGGTTTATTCGCATATTTACCATATCCATGAGCATAAAACTTTTGACCTTACAATTACAATCAGTATTCGCAATGTGTCTATGACTGATTCAGTTTATATTTTGAAAGCTGATTATTACAATACTGTTGGAATCAACGTCAGGCGATATTTAAAAGATCCAATTTTTTTACAACCTATGGAAACTGTTGAAATAATTATCGAAGATCGCGATATGGAAGGGGGTTCTGGTGCTAATTTTATATTTGACTGGGCAGTGGAAAATGATAAAAACCCTCCTTTGTTTGAGGCAGTTATGATTTCACCATATGAGCAACAAGGATTAGCATTTTCAACAAGAGGCGTAAGAATATTTGAATAAAATTGACCAATTAGTTAACAGTTTAATTCTTGTAATTGGCCCTTGGGTATACTTACGGTAAATAAAGTAAAGAAAAAAATTGAAGTATAAACATTACACCTTAGCCATACTGAAAAAATTGAGACTTTCGCTTATGGATTTGATTCCAATAATCGTGGTGGTTGTTTTTTTTCAAAGTGTTGTTATCCGGCAGCCATTTCCTCAAATTGGAGAAGTTATATTCGGGTTTCTGTTTGTAATAGTAGGGTTGATGTTGTTCATTGAAGGCTTGGAGATTGGGTTGTTTCCAATTGGTGAGTCTATGGCTTATGCGCTAGCAAAGAAGGGAAGCCTTGTATGGCTATTGATTTTTTCCTTTGCCCTTGGGTTTTCTACAACAATAGCCGAACCGGCCTTAATTGCAGTGGCAAAAGAGGCTTCGGTAATATCTTCTAGTGCAGGATTAATTGAAAGTGATGAAAAAACGATGTATTATTACGCTATGGGTTTGCGATTGACTGTTGCTTTTTCAGTTGGCTTAGCCATCGTAATTGGAGTATTGCGGATTCTTAAGGGTTGGCCTTTGTATTATTTAATCATCGGTGGATATATTTTGGTTATGTTGATGACTATAATAGCCCCCAAAGAGATCATTGGTTTGGCATACGACGCAGGAGGAATTACGACCTCTACAATTACTGTTCCGTTAGTGACCGCTTTAGGGGTTGGACTTGCTACTGTGATCAAAGGAAGAAGTCCGTTAACAGATGGTTTTGGACTGATTGCATTTGCTTCACTTCTGCCAATGATCTTTGTGATGGTATATGGCTTATTTTGGTTTTAAGAAATAGATAGAATAATGATAGATTATGTGATGGATTTTGTTCTGGTATTGTTTGCTACACTGAGAGATGTATTCCCTATTTTGGTGGTGATCATTTTTTTTCAAATAGTAGTGCTAAAACAACCCATACCACATCTTAAAAAAGTGATTCTTGGAGGGGTTTATGTAGTAATAGGGCTTGCTCTTTTTTTAATGGGATTAGAAAAAGCTCTTTTTCCTGTTGGAGAGATCATGGCAACTCAATTATCTGATCCGGAATTTATAGGAACCACATTAGGCGGGCCCTCAGATTGGCGATCGTACTACTGGATTTATATTTTTGCGGCATTAATAGGTTTTTCTACGACTATTGCTGAACCGTCGCTTATTGCCGTTGCAATAAAAGCCGATGAGGTTTCTGCCGGAACAATAAGTCAAATAGGGCTTCGTGTTACAGTGGCATTAGGAGTAGCTTTTGCATTGGCTCTCGGAACATTCAGGATTGTTACAGGAACTTCATTGTTTGTATACATCATGGCAGGATATATTATAGTAATTATTCAGACGTTTTTTGCTCCTAAAAAGTTGATTGCCCTGGCCTATGATTCAGGAGGAGTTACTACGTCAACTGTAACTGTTCCGTTAGTTGCAGCACTTGGATTAGGATTGTCGAGCTCAGTGCCAGGTAGAAACCCCGCGATTGATGGATTTGGGCTCATCGCATTTGCCAGCTTGTTTCCAATTATTACAGTATTGGGATATGCACAAATCATGGAATTAAAAACACGATTATTCAAAATAAAAATAAAAAAAGATGAAATTTAAATTAATAATGGCCTTTGTCAAGCCCAACATTACTGATACGGTGGTTGACGCGATGAAAGAAGCAGGAGCCACAGGAGCGACTATTGTACCTGCCCGAGGCACAGGTATGCATGAAGCAAAGTCCTTTTTTGGGCTTAGTATTGAGGATAAAACTGATATTCTTGTGTTTCTTGTAGAGGAACACGTAGTAGAAAAGCTTATGAAAGTTATACAGTTAGCGGGTAAATTTGATGAGCCGGGAACAGGAATTGCTCTTGTTTTACCCGTTGAACATATAGCCGGCCTCGATAGTCAAATGAAAAAGTTCAAAGATCAGGCTCGTGATAAGTATTTTTAGAGCAAATCAATACAGTATTTCTCATCTATTAATTGCGTGAAATGCATAGATCAACGTTTTAGCTTTTTCAGAAAAGACATAAACGGATATAACAAAAAAATAGAATATATATGGATACAAAAAGAAGTTTTCAGAGTGCCAAGGATGTCATGACGAAAAACATAGTTTTCGTAGATGGTATGGCTACTGCCAAAGAGGCGGTTGAAATAATGCGTCAAGAAAATGTTGAAGCTTTGATCGTTAAAAAGCGACATAAACAAGATGCCTATGGGATTGTGATAGTTCATGATTTTATAAAAGGTGTTATTATTCCTGAAAAAACTTCAGAGGAGGTTAATATCTTTGAGATTATGACCAAGCCGGCGATAAGCGTACCGGCTAATATGGACGTACGTTACGTTGCAAATTTACTTATGAAGGTTGGTCTCAGGATGGCTCCGGTTGAAGAAAATGGTGAATATATCGGAATGGTATCGCTGTCTCATCTGATTTTGGACAATTTACTATTCTAATATTTAAAACTACTGAAAACAAAATTTCAGTACTGATGGTATTTGAAAGGAAAGGGATTGTTGAAAAATGTATAATGCCGGTAATTATTGTATGCTCCAGGTGACTATGCCTTCGCTGAGTCCCTGTTGGGTAAATTAACAAAAGAAGATCCAGCCGCTTTGCGTCTGTATATTTTATTTCCCTATAAATATCAAATGTTATATAATTCTTGAAAATGTGGTCTTAACTTTACAGGCCTGATCTAAATGGTTTTTATAGATTCTTAAATTTAAA
>CBDUAP010000094.1:0-11113 GCA_965365165.1 uncultured Flavobacteriaceae bacterium | reverse complement strand
TTTTTATTTTAACGATCATTCGGGACCCGGATTTGGTGTTGAATTCAAGAATACCAGGCTCTCGACCGTTTTTGTGGCCTCAACTGACACCACGTCAACGGTTCCGCCTTATTTTTATTTGAATATCAAAACAGGAACACCCAGTACTGCACTCAGGCAAAGAGTGGTTGTTGTGGCTGAGCAGGATTTTGAACTTGATGAAAACAACGGGATCACGCTCCTGGGTGAATTTCATCGAATGGCAGATGCTGACGGAGAAATTGACGTTGATTCAGTTGCCCGGGAATTTAATTTTCCTTCAGATATTGGCTACGTTCTGGGCCTGAAGCACGAGCATAAAATCAAAAAGTTATTACCTGGTTCTTTTAATGATTTTTCACTTCGATACGGATCAGGTATTGCCAATGGTGGTGATGGGGGATTGTCAAAAACCTGGCTCACTTTTGGGGCTCCTGATACCATCGCCCAGAATTTTAAAGGGGCATATTCTCTGGCATTGGTGAATCATGCCGTTCTGAATTTTTCAGACAAATATACCCTAAACGGTTATGCGATTTTTACAAAAAGCAAAGGTGCGGCAGATACTGATCACCTTTCAAAAACCTTTTTCGGAAGAGAAGTGTATAACAGGAAAATTGATTTTACCATAGGTTTCAGGAATGAGCACTATATCAGTGATTATTTTCATTTGCTTACAGAGGTGCACTACTCTCAAAGAAAGGATGGTGTAAATCCGTGGGCAAGCATGCTTAAATTCTCTGTGGCCCCGGTTTACGTGCCCACTGGTGAAAGGGATACCTGGGCAAGGCCGCATCTTAGGTTCGTGGCCTCAGCGGCCCGATACAATGACTATGCCATGGAATCACTTTACTCTCCCTATCTTGAGTTTACGGGAAGCAGAAGGTGGGGCTATTATTTTGGGGTGAAAGCTGAATGGTGGGTATGGAATTAAAGCCCCTATTTGTTTAGAAGTTCAGTTTGGCACAATTGCCACAAATGGGTTTGAGGCAAGGGAGCCTCAATGGATATTTCTTCTTTTTTGACCGGGTGAATGAATTTAATTTTTCTGGCATGCAATAAAATGCCACCGTCCCTGTCTGATCTTTTACTGCCGTATTTTAAATCTCCCTTTATGGGATGGCCTATGACAGACAACTGGCACCTGATCTGGTGATGACGTCCCGTTTCCAGATTAATTTCCAGGAGCGTGTAGCGGTCCAGATCAAGGAGTTTCTTATAATGCAAAATCCCTAGTTTAGTGTCTCGCGATGCTCTTGCATATGCGGTTGAACGATTGTTCCTGGGGTTTTTCTTCAAATGGTGTGTCAGGGTGTCTTTATTCTCAACGGGATGTCCTTCAACGAGGGCCCAGTATATTTTTTCAATGGTTTTATCACGTAACATTTTGTTTAAGCGCTCCAGGGCCTTTGATGTTTTCGCAAATATAACAATGCCCGTGGTAGGCCTGTCAAGACGGTGTACAACGCCTAAAAAAACACTTCCCGGTTTGTTGTATTTTTCTCCGATGTACTCCTTGACGACTTCGCTTAAAGGTTTATCTCCTGTAATATCCCCCTGCACAATATCCCCGACCCTTTTGTTCACCACAATAAGGTGGTTGTCTTCAAAAAGAACCTGTAAATTATCTTTGGTAGAATGCATAAGTTAGAAATAGAATTGCAAAAATAAGAATTACCGGGTCCTTGGCGAATTAATTCTTGATGTAACTCATGTATCAATAAATAAAATACTTTTTTATCGATGCTGAGAGCAACATGGATTGTCTCTTTCGGAGATCACCAAAAAAATGATATGAGGCAGCATGCGCCGCGTTGACGAACCATAAAATTATTGTTGTTTTATGGTGTCATTGACCTGCTGAATGAAGTTCAGGATCTCGTCCCTCCCTGTTTTATCAGCTGAGGAGGAAATAAAACAGGTTGGTAATTCTTCCCAATATTGCAATAATTCTTTTTTGTAATTTTCAATATTCTTGGGCAAGGTCGATTTGTTCAGTTTATCGGTTTTCGTGAAAACAATGCAAAAAGGAATGGCATTGGTCCCTAAAAACTCCATGAATTCAAGGTCAATCTGCTGGGGTTTATGCCGGCTGTCAATCAAAACAAATGTACAGACGAGTTGCATTCTTTTATTAAAATAATCCTTAATGAATTTCTGGAAGGTTTTTCTCTGGTCTTTTGATACAGAGGCGTAACCATAGCCCGGAAGATCGACCAGAAACCAGTTTTTATTGATCAGAAAATGATTGATCAACTGTGTTTTTCCCGGTTTTCCAGAAGTTTTGGCCAGTGATTTATGATTGGTAAGCATGTTGATCAAAGATGATTTGCCAACGTTGGATCTCCCGATAAAGGCATATTCGGGAAGTTTGTCTTTCGGGCATTTCGAAACATCAGTGTTACTGATTACGAATTCTGCAGATTTTATTTTCATAATAATATTTTTACCAAACTTGCCTTAGCCCGCTTGTTTTATTCAATTTGCACAGGATTGGTTTCACTAACTGCCACAGCAATTTTGGAGTCTCCAGTTCCATAATACAAAAACCATTGGCCTTTGAAAAACACCAGACCTTCTACAAAACAAACATTGTTTACTTCCCCTACCAATTCATAATCCTTTTCAGGAAACATAAAATAATCTTCGGTCCGGTCAAGAAGCTTATAAGGCGCATTTTTATCAAAAAGGGCTTGCCCGGCTGCATATGTGAATTCAGGTAGCTCAGGATCATTGTAATCAGAAGCATTGCTCCCATTGTATATCAATACAATTCCTTCTTTGACTAGCAAAGCGAAAGGACCTGGTTCAACCAATCTGCTGTCAAAATAGCCCTTGCGGGGGTGCATCACCGAAATCATCTGACCATTCTCTTGGTTAATGACCGGTTTCCAGTGGATAAGGTCTTTGGAAAAGGCCATGTATAAGTTTGTGTCCCCAAAATACATCCAGTAATAACCGTTGATTTTAACTGCAACGATTTTGTTGTTCCTGCGTTCTGTTACAATGGCACCTGATTTTGACCACAGATCCGTATAGGGGCCATCATTGATGACAAGCCCGTGTTTTTCCCAGTGGATGAGATCGGTTGATGAGGCCAATGACAGTCTGGCTTTATTGCCATCATATGCCGTATAAGTCATGACATAGATTCCTTCTTCACTTTCAATGATCCTGGGATCTTCGGTACCGTCAAAATAACAATTTTTGCAATCCTCATCGAGTGGGACACCTTCTTGTTTTTTATAATTCCATTCATATGGTTTCATGGCATCATGATCTGGATAAAACACCGGAATTTCATTCTTTTTGAAGTGCAGGCCGTCCTCACTAATAGCCAAACCAATTCTCGACGTTCCCAGTGAATCCTGGGCCCTGTAGAACAGGTGGACCTTATTGTTTTTCACTATGGCTGAAGGGTTGAGAACATTTCTGCTTTCCCATTGCACTTCCTTCCCCGAAATCGAACAAAAAAATGTCAAGGTGTCTGATGGTTTCAATATGGGATTGACTTCATCCTGTTTAACGAATCCTGAAAAGGCCCAGGGAGCGACTTCATAAGTTTCAATTTTTGTTTTGGACGGTTCAATGCCGCAAGAGCAAAAAAGAAAAACAAGCAGGCAAGTGAAAATAAATCTAAGCATGACGTCAACGGGAAACCTGAATTTTGAATGATCGAAAATAAGGCCTATGATCTGGATTCCGCAGCAAAGATACTATTTTCTAGAGGTTAGTTCCCCCGTGAATTACAAATTAAAATCGCATTGGTTTTCGAGAATCACTTCGGAAACTGATGAATTCGTATAAACTTTTTAACCTGGTCTTTGTTCGTATCTGAAATGCCTGTTAATTCCAATTCTTTTTCATCGACTTTAATTCGCCAAGATTCTACAGGTGCTTCAGGCTGATGGGGTAACAAGGTAAGTTCGGGCCTGTGGCCATTGACGTGCCAGTAGCCGGTTTTTCTGTTCTTGTCTTGATAAGTTGCCCTGTAAATTCTGTCCCACCTTATAAAAAGGTGATCCAGGCCTTTCAAAGGTCCGGAATCAGCCATTTTATCTACTTCGTTAAGGTCCTGGATTTGCCAGAGACCCGATAGAAGATCGGTATAGGAAGGAGGTATGTTTTTGATCTTTTGGAGATGGATTTTAACATTCATTCCTTCTTCCACCCTTGTCCAGATCATGTTTCCTTCTGAAAAATCAACTTTAAAGGGCCCTGATTCATCCTTGATACCCAAGGTGTTGGTAGCTGAAAATTCATTCGAACTTTTGTCATAAGACCATAGGCCAATCATATTTTGCAACCAGCCATTCCCAGATTCATATTTTCCGTTGTCATGGAATTTGAACCATTTTGAAACGGGTGTCATTTGGTCATTTCCTACCTGTACTTTATCTACAAGCCAAATTCCTTTTAAATCTTGTGAATAGACGACTTGTTTCGCTAAAATTATGTGGAGGAGTATTAATAATGTTTTTAGCTTCATGTGTTTAGTTGTTTATGGTTTTGATTATGTTTTCGGCGAGCAGTAGTTCATCAATTTGATCTCCCGAATTGGTGAGCAGGATTAAAATCAAATCACTGCCTGAAATGTTGATCATGAGCGATTTGTATCCCTCAGTTTTTCCTCCATGAATAAAATAAGGAGACTTCAAGTTTATATTTCCCATGGCAAAGTCCTGACTTCCGTCGTGTATGACAAGGCCATATCCATAAGACAGCCTGGTATCGAGATGTTGCACGTGGTTCCTTAGTATTTTCGATTTCATGTCTTCGTCGATGAATTTTCCCTGATCCAAGGCTTTTGCCCAAATATATAGATCGTCAGCAGTAGAGAAGATCCTCCTGCCCAGACTAAGGTCGATGAACTGGTTTGAGGTCCAAAGATCCTTTTCAGTATCAAATGAATAACCGGTTACCAAGCCTTTTTTAACCTCGGTGTTTGATGTGTACGAAACAGTATTTTTTAGATTCAGGGGCCTGCAAATTTTTCTTTGCATGAGTTGGTTGAAGCTTTCTCCGTAAGCATCTTCCAGCAACAGGGCGAGCAGGTGATAGCCAAAATTACTGTAGTGGAATGCCGTACCGGGTTCATGCAACGGTTTCAGTTGACCGATGTAATTGAGATAGTCGGTATTTGTAAAATGCAACCGTTTAAATTTTTGATAGTTGTGGAATTTGAGATCATCTGGGACGCCGTCGTAATCGGGCAAACCTGAAGTATGGGTGAGCAAATGGTGAAAGGTCATTTTTTCATTGAATTGCCCTTTGATGACACCTTTGCTTAAATGCTTTGTTATAGGATCTTCCAGTTGCCATTTCCCATCTTTCTCTGCAAGTAAAACAAGAACGGCGATGAAGGATTTATTGAGGGAGGCAATGTCAAACTGATCTTCTGTTGACATGGGTATATTCCAATCCCTGTTTGCGATACCCCATGCATTTTTATAAATTATTTTTTCTCTATTTCCGAGAAGTACAACACCGCTGAATTTTTTGTTTTGCACCACTGAATGCATTAGGGAATCAAGTTTTGACCTAACCTCTTGGTCGGATCTTGTGCCATTGATCTCATGACAACCCAGCATGAACAGACTCAATAAAAAGAGTGTTAAATACTTCATTTTAAATTTTTCGTGAAGATAGAATAACCCGATGTAAAACTAAAAAAGTTTGTATGAAAGGGACGAAAATTTCAAATACGGGTTAAATCAGCCTTTCAGCCATTCGGTGAATTTGTGAGTGTATTTGTCTGATACCGGTATTTCAACACCACCTTTAAGGGTCAACAGGAGTTTTCTGTTTTTGCGATGAAGTTTTGTGATTTGCCTGAAATTAACCATGTAGCTCCTGTGGCAACGGTGAAGATCTGAATTTTCGGGAAGTTGTTCCTCAATATTTTTAAGTGTATTTCTGAGAATTTCGCTTTTTATGCTTGATTCCGATACATAAAAAATTTCTATATAATTGTCTTCAGAAGTCAGGTATAGGATGTCATCAGCTAAAATCATAACCTTTTCCTTTTGATTTTGTGATCGAAAAGTATAGCTCTCTGAGCTCGTTTTGTTCGTAATATTTCGTTGAAGGAATTCATAGATCAACAAAGGAATAACCATGACTAAAAAAAATTCGAACAGCAAAAGGAAGTAGCTGGTCCAGTAAAATTCGGTGCCTTGCCAAAAATAATTATAGACCAGAAAAACAAGGGTTCCTGCTATAAAAACCTCCCAAAGGCGCCACCAAAGGATGTGTATTTTTTTATGTTTTTTAATTCGGTGACCCACCAAAAATTCGTGAAACCAAAAAGTAAGGGAGGTGGTGAGGGCAAAAGTCAGGCTTCGTGAAAACAGGCTGTGCCCGCTGAGGGAATTTCCTTGTTCTATATTAAATCCTTTGTATAAGAAAAGAACGAAAAACATAAAGAACCCTGTAATCATTACAAGTACCCATTTGTCATTTCGAAAAGGAAAATTCATCTGTACAACAAGTTCTTTTTTTTACAAAAAAAACAGGCAAACAACTATTTTGCCGTAAAATTTTTTGTCAGCCAGGGTTCCAAAGAAATATTGAACTCTTCCGGGCGTTCCATCATTGGGGCATGGCCGCATTTGTCGATCCAGTGTAATTCTGAATTCGGAAGCAGTTTATGGAATTCTTCGGCAACGTCGGGTGGTGTGACCGTATCATTTTTACCCCAGATCAGGCAGGTTGGAACATTCATTTTTGGCAGGTCTTTGGCCATATTATGCCTGATGGCACTTTTGGCGATAGCGATGGTTCTGATCAACCTGTTCCTGTTGTTCAGGGTTTCAAATACATCGTCAACCACTTTTTTTGTAGCAATTTCAGGATCGTAAAATACATCCTGAGTTTTTTTCTTTATGTACTCATAATCCCCTCTTTTTGGGTAACTTTCCCCCATTGAATTCTCATAAAGGCCGGAGCTGCCTGTGAGAACGAGTCCAATGACATTCTTCGGGTTTAATTTGGTGTGGAACAAAGCGATGTGACCACCCAGTGAATTACCCATTAAAATGTATTGATCAAGACCTTTGTGCTTGACAAAATCCTTAATGAATTTGGACAAACTTTTAACATTGGTTTTTAAAATTGGCATAGAATACAAGGGGAGTTCCGGCATGATTACCTGATATCCCAAATCAGAAAAATGATCAAAAACCCCGTCGAAATTACTTAAATTTCCCATTAGGCCATGAAGAATAATTAGAGGTGTACCCGTTCCAGATTCTAAGTAAGAGTAGTCACCTTCTTTTTTAAGGGTATATTTCATTTACGATCTAATTTCTTATCGACTTGCAAATTTATATAATTTGTTTCAAAGTACTAATTTTCTCTCCATTAGTTCAAATTAATTTGAATAAAAAATCCTGTATCATTTTAAGTCTCATTTAATCAATTACTTAGGCTAATATAAAGAAAGTTATCAACAAAGTGGTAAAAAATGGTAAAAAGTGGTAAAATTCTTTATATTTGTCATAATTAATCAAACTTAGTGGGATCCGGTGGTAAATTTAATAGGCACATATGAATGCAAAGCAGACGTCAAAGGGCGTTTGATGCTGCCATCTCCTCTTAAGAAACAGCTGTCCAGTATCCTACAGGACGGTTTTGTGTTAAAGCGATCTGTTTTTCAGCCATGTTTGGAATTGTATCCCATGAAAGAATGGGAAGCAATGATGGCAAAAGTAAATAAGCTGAACAGGTTCGTAAAGAAGAACAATGATTTTATTCGAAGGTTCACTGCAGGAGTAAAGGTGGTTGACCTGGATGTGTCTGGCAGGATGCTGATACCAAAAGATTTGCATCTTTTCTCAGGCATTTCCAAGGAAGTTGTTCTTTCCTCATCAGTAAATATAATCGAGATCTGGGATAAGCAAAAGTATGAAAAGGCCATTGATGACGCTACAGTTGATTTTGCAGATCTGGCAGAAGACGTCATGGGTAATGTAAATGACGACGACAATGAGTTATCATGATCCGGTATTGCTCTTTGAAAGTGTTGATGGTCTAAATATCAAACCAGATGGGGTTTATGTTGATGTGACTTTTGGCGGAGGAGGTCATTCCAGGGAGATTCTGAGGCATTTGGGATCCGAGGGTAAATTGTTTGCATTTGATCAGGACAAGGATGCCCTTGCAAATGAAATTGAAGACGACAGGTTTACACTGATCCCTCAGAATTTCAGGTATATCAAAAGATTTCTTCGTTTGCACGGAATAAAAAAAGTTGATGGAATTTTGGCGGACCTGGGTGTTTCTTCCCATCAGTTTGACAGTGCTGAACGTGGCTTTTCGACCCGATTTGATGCTGCCCTTGATATGAGAATGAATGCAGATGACGGGGTTTCTGCTTTTGAAGTGATCAATCATTATGATGAAAAGGACCTGGCCCGCGTATTGTTTGAATATGGTGAATTGAGGAATTCTCGGGTACTGGCCAGTACAATTGTTAAGGCAAGGTCCGAAAATCAAATAAAAACAAGTTTTCAATTGAAAGAGGTTTTGCAAAGGTTTTTACCCAAGCCCAAGGAGCATAAAATACTGGCACAAATATTTCAGGCCGTCAGAATTGAGGTGAATCAGGAGATGCAGGCCCTTAAAGAGTTTTTAATGCAGACACCTGAGCTGCTCGATGAAAAAGGGAGATTGAGTGTTATCTCTTATCATTCTCTGGAAGATCGGCTGGTAAAGAGATTTATTCAGTTTGGGCTGTTTGAGGGCGAGCCGGAAAAGGATTTTTACGGGAATGTGAGCGTTCCGTTTAAAAAAGTGGGAAAGTTGATCCTTCCCACAGCTAAGGAAATCAAATTAAATAACAGAGCCAGAAGTGCCAAATTAAGAATAGCAGAAAAGAATTAATCAAATCAGGTCCAAAGAAAAATGTCAAAAGTAAAACAAACCCTGTACAACATCCTTAAAGGTAAATTCCTGGTTGATGAAGATGCCAAGAAGAATTGGGGCTTTATCATCTTTCTCACCGTTCTGGCCTTACTGATGATCACAAGTTCTCATCAGATAGACAGGAAAGTGCAAAAGATCGCTACGCTTAATAAAGAGAAAAGAAAGCTTTATTCAGAGTTTGTGGCTACGCGGTCTGATCTGATGAAACTTAAAATGGAATCGAGTATCTCAAAAAGGCTTGCAGATAACGGCTTATATGTATCACAGACCCCGGCACAAAAAATTAAAGTAAGAATCACCGAATAATTATGGCAGTTGAAAAGAAACAAATATTAAACAAACTCTACCTCCTTACCGGGTTTCTTTTTTTGTTTGCCCTGGCCATCATCTATCAATTGATACAGATTGAATACGTTGATGGTGATGCTTATCGCGCACAGGCCGAACAGGGAACCGTAAAGACATTTGAAATTGCTGCCAACAGGGGAAGTGTTTACACTTCTGACGGAAGTTTGCTTGCGACTTCAGTGTCCAGATTTGATATCAGGATGGATGTAGTGACCGTTTCGGATGAAGATTTTGAAAAGGGTATCAAGGGACTGAGTGTTTCGCTTTCTGAAATGCTGGGTAAATCAGCAGGGTATTACGAAAATAAAATCCGCAAGGCCAGGGCCAGTAAAAATCGGTATTTGTTTATCACCAGAAACTTGAGTTACACCGAATATCAAAAGTTAAAGCAGTTTCCGATATTCAAATTGGGGGCATACCGCGGAGGTTTTATCGTAGAGCAGCGAACTGTAAGAGAACACCCAATCGGGAAAATTGCCGAGCGTGCCGTGGGATATGATGACTATCGTGGCAGGGTAGGAATCGAAGGTAGTTTTTACGAATTTTTACGGGGTAAAAAAGGGAAAAGGCTCAAGCAAAAAATTGCTAAAGGCCAATGGAAACCATTGAATGACAACAATGAAATCGAACCTATAGACGGAAAGGATATCATTACCACCATAGATTTAAAAATTCAGGATGTTGCCCATCATGCCTTATTGGCGCAACTTGAGAAATTTGAGGCTGATCATGGTTCGGTCGTGGTCATGGATACCAAATCGGGAGAGGTCAAGGCGATCTCTAATTTGGGAAGAACCAAGAAGGGAACTTACTTTGAGCAGCGGAACTATGCCATCTATGAATCCCATGAGCCGGGTTCTACTTTTAAACTAATGGGGATGGTTGTGGCACTGGAAGATCAGGTCATTGACACCTCAGAGGTTATTGATACCGAAAAGGGTGTGATCAGATTTCATGGCAGACCCGTCAGGGATTCGCACCATGGCGGCTATGGAAAAATCTCTGCGGCCAGGGTTTTCGAGGTTTCTTCAAATGTGGGCATCGTCAAGATTATCAACGAACATTATGCGGACGCGCCTGAAAAATTTATTGCAGGTCTTGAACGGATGAATGTAGGCCAGAAAATTGGATTGCCAATCAAAGGGGAGGGGCAGCCTAAAATTCCGGATCCTAAGGATAAGAGTTCATGGAACGGACTCTCTTTGCCCTGGATGGCATACGGATATGGAGTTTCTTTTACCCCCTTGCAAACGCTGACCTTTTATAACGCCATTGCCAATGATGGTGAAATGGTTAAACCAAGATTTGTTAAAGAAATAAGGGCACAGGGAAGTACGGTAACAAGATTTGAAAAGGAGATTATGCATCCGAAAATCTGTTCTCAGGAAACCATCGATAAGGTCAAGGAAATGATGCTCAATGTCGTAAAAAGGGGTACTGCGGATAACATATATGACAAGAACTGCTCCATGGCGGGGAAAACGGGAACATGTCAAACGGAATACTGGACTGATGAGACCCAGTACATCTCTTCATTTGTAGGTTACTTTCCTGCCGATCAACCGAAGTATAGTTGTATTGTGGTGATCCACAAACCGAACAAGAAAACCGGTTACTATGGAAATATTGTGGCAGCCCCGGTATTTCAAAGCATCGCCAGAAAAATATATTCAGACACACCTGTAGTTGAAGAAGTGGATTATGCAGCAAATCTTCAGGACATGGATCAGGAATACGAAGCCTATTATAAAAGAGCAAATGCATCACATACCAATGTGCCTGACGTGCGAAATATGGCGGGAATGGATGCCGTGTCATTACT
>CBDUAP010000093.1:0-11116 GCA_965365165.1 uncultured Flavobacteriaceae bacterium | reverse complement strand
CGTTTTCCTTCAGCATTAGGAATTACAACCGGCTCATTTCCTTCCATTACAGAAACGCAGGAGTTGGTTGTTCCTAAATCTATTCCAATTATCTTACTCATAATATTATATTTTAATTTTTATCGATTTTCGTTTTTGATTACTGATGCTGTAAGGTCAATCATTATGCCATTGCGATTTTTTATATAATAATGTCACTTTTTGGCATTATTTAATGACATACTGACATAATTCAAGACAAAATACAGGTCAAAAAAACCGCTGCCAGCTTGTCAATAATAAACGTGCTTTGTTTGTGAATTGATGAAGAAGGACTTATTTTTGACATTCAAATCTTATTATGACGCATTTGAAATCATATATGTTTACCCTGGTACTTTTGATGAACACCAGCCTTTTCTTTTCACAGGAGTCACTACCGAGAGAATTCAGAGGGGTTTGGATCGCTACAGTAGGTAATATCGACTGGCCGAGTCAGCAAAACCTGAGCACGGTTCAACAAAAAAAAGAAATCATCAATCTTTTGGATCTTTTCAAAAGCCTTAATTTTAACGCCATTATTTTCCAGATCAGACCCTCGGCAGATGCTTTTTACAATTCCAAATACGAGCCATGGTCCTCGTATCTTATGGGTACGAGCAATATGACACCACTGCCCTATTATGATCCTTTGGCATTTATCATAGAAGAAACGCATAAAAGAGGAATGGAATTTCATGCATGGCTCAACCCTTATCGAGCTGTGGTAAATTATAAGGAGTTCAGGTCAAACCCCTTTCCCCTCACTTATGAGCGATCAGAATGGTTTTTAAATTATGGCAAGAATAAATATTTTAATCCTGGCTTACCTGAAGTAAGGGCCTATACCAACAAAGTTGTATCAGATGTTGTTCAGAATTACAATATCGACGCCATACATTTTGATGATTATTTCTATCCCTACAAAATCAAAGATGAAGTTTTTCCTGACGATAAGGCATTTAAAGACCATGGAGGATCTTTTTACCCGGAGCATTTGGATGACTGGAGAAGAAACAATGTGAACCTGATCATAGAAGAATTATTTCATACCATTAAAGGGATCAAACCATGGGTGCAATTTGGCATCAGTCCTTTCGGGGTCTGGCGCAACAAAAAAACTGATCCGAGGGGGTCCGCCACTGATGCGGGCCAGACAAATTATGACCACCTTTATGCTGACATCCTGTACTGGATGAAAAAAGGATGGATTGATTATATCCTGCCTCAGGCCTACTGGCATATTGGCCATGAACGGGCCGATTATAAAGAAATTGTATCCTGGTGGGCCGACAATACCTTTGGTACAAACCTGTATATCGGGCATGGAATGCACCGCCTTGGTAAAAAAAAGGAAGATATTGCATGGAAAAAAGAGGCTCCAACAGAAATTGAAAAACAACTGGATTTGAATAAAAGCATCTCTAAAATTCAGGGCAGCGTTTTTTTCAGTGCCAGGTCCTTTGTTCAAAACCCACTTAAAATTGACCAGATTCTTGCAAATAAATATTATAAGCAACCTGCCTTACAGCCGGTTGTTGACAAAAATGTAAAATATGCTCCCGAATCTGTCGTTAATACAAAATTGGAAAAAATTAAAGGAAAGCACTACCGCCTGTACTGGGAAGCACTTCCCGAAAATGTGGAAAAACAAGCCGTAAAATATCTGGTCTATCAGTTCAATAAAGGTGAGGTTCAAAACCTTAACGATCCAACTCACATCATTGCCCTTACAGGCGAAAACGAATTGATAATCTCAAAAAAAGAACTGAAAGATGCGAATAGCCTTTTCATTATCGCGGTGAGTAAAAACAATAACCTTAGCAGTCCTGTCAGCGTCAGTTTAAAGAATTGATCCCATGGTTTCATTCTTTATAAAACAACACTTTATAAGGGAAACCCTTAAAAATTGAATTCAGGGCATCAACGCGTAAAGACCAGTTCTGTCTCAGTCGACAGATTTTCGTCATAACCATAGCCATTATAATCAAAACCTTTAAGCCCGTCAAGTGTTTCAACCTTATGGTCAATTATATAACGAACCATCAGCCCTCGTGCCAATTTGGCAAAGGTCATGATCATCTTATATTCTCCATTTTTGAAGTCCTTGAAAACAGGAGTAATCACCGGCACCTTTAAATCCTTGGGCTGGATCACCTTGAAATATTCCTTACTCGCCAGGTTCAGGAACAATTCCCCGTCTTCGAGTTCACCGTTTAAATAATCCGTGATTTTTTTACCCCAATACTTGTACAAATTAGGTTTTACACCAACCTTTAACGATGTTCCCATCTCAAGGCGATAGGGTTGTATCAGGTCTAGCGGCTTTAAAATACCATATTGACCAGACAATATGCGCAATTTATCCTGCAGCTGAGGTAAATCTTCAGAAGGCATTGTTTTGACGTCCAGTCCGCGATAAACCTCTCCTGTAAATGCAAACACTGCCTGTTTGGCATTTTCACTGTTAAACGGCAGATGCCAGTCTTGATTTCTTTCATAATTCAACTGCGCCAGAGCCGGAGAGATCGACATCAATTTACCAAGAGACCTTGCTGATTTTTTTCTTAACACCTTGTTCAATCTTTCCGCCTGATCCAAAAACTGTGGTTGGGTAGCTTCCTTGACGGGCGCTTCTGTTTCAAAATCAAGAGATTTAGCTGGAGATATAATTATTTTCATTGTTCTGTATTTTTAAGATTCCTCGGACCGACCCTTTTTATTCCTTTAAAAATAAAAAAACCAAGACACGAGCCGCATTGACAAAATTAATCAAATCTCTTTTTGATTTATGGTATATTTCCTCCATTTTTCCAAACATTTATGAAAATCTTCAGGAAGCTCAGAATTAAAAAACAATTTTTCCCTGGAAGTAGGGTGTTCAAACCCAAGTGTTTTTGCGTGTAAGGCCTGTCTTGGCAAAATTTTAAAACAATTATCAACGAATTGCTTGTATTTGGTGTAGGTTGTCCCTTTCAGTATGGCATGGCCACCATATCGTTCATCGTTGAAAAGCGTGTGCCCTATATGCTTAAAATGTGCCCTGATCTGATGCGTTCTGCCCGTTTCAAGTTTACATTCAACGAGGGTTACGTAACTGAACCTTTCAAGAACCCTGTAGTGGGTCACCGCGTGTTTGCCATGCGATCCATCCGGAAAAACATCCATTTGGAGCCTGTTTTTGAAACTTCTACCTACATTACCCGTGATAGTCCCTTCATCGTCAGCCAAACTTCCCCAAACCAAAGCCCAATAGACTCTTTCGGTGGTCCTGTTAAAAAACTGACTTGCCAGATTTGCCATGGCAAAATCGGTTTTTGCCACGACGAGAAGCCCGCTGGTATCCTTATCTATCCTGTGAACAAGGCCTGGTCTTTCGTTGCTGTTTCTGGGCAAATGCTCAAAATGATATATCAGGCCGTTTACAAGGGTGCCGCTGTAATTTCCGTGACCGGGATGTACTACCATTCCGGCTGGTTTATTGACTACGATTACCTCATCATCTTCAAAAACAATTTCCAGTGGAATGTTTTCAGGAACCAGAAGGTTTTCATGCGGAGGATGCGCAAGAACCACGCGAACCACGTCCTTCGACTTCACCTTATAATTCGATTTAACCACATTGTCATTGACCAGAACATTGCCTGCTTTGATAGCGAGCTGGATCTTGTTTCTGGTGGCATTTTCAATAAAATTCATTAAAAACTTGTCCACCCGCAAGGGTTCCTGCCCATCACTGGCTACAAATTTAAAATGCTCATAAAGATCATCGTTGCCATTATTGTTTTCGGGACTTTCAATCATTGTTGCCTTAAAGGGTATAAATGTTCAGGACCTGACTAATTAATAGAATCATTTTCGATCAAACCATCTCCTAAAACAAGATCAATAACGGTATTTTTTGCCAAGCGGTTTCCAGGTTCAATTTTGGTCCCATTGATCTCAAGACCCCTCACAACATCCCTGCCAAGATCTTTGATATACCGTTCTTTTCCAATCCTGAAACCCAATGACTTGAGTTGAATAACCACCTGTCTTTTGGTTTGATCCAGCACATTGGGTATTGTGATCTTGCGATAATCAGATGGATTTAAAGTGAGGTAAATTTTTCGGTTCTCTTTTACAAAATCACCTGGTAAAGGATTCTGTTCTATCACTGATTTTGGTGGAAATTTTGGATTGAAGCTCGCTGAGTCGATCACAACAAACCGCAAATTGAATTCCTTTAATTTCTTTTCAGTTTCCACAAGACTTAACTTTTCCAGATTTGGCACTTCAATTCTTTCATCGTGCTTGGTATGGTAATCCAACCATTTCAAAAGGCCGAATACAAGAATCAACGATATGGCAACCACAAGAATTATGGTTCGCAAAAATTCTTTACTTTTCAAATATTGCACTAAACTCATTTCAAAAAAAATAATTTTTCAAATATACTTTAAAAAATAATAACCGATAGACAGTTCAACGGCCATTCAAGTCTTTTTTGTAAGTTTGTTTCATCAACTGATTTTGCCATATAGAAATTCTTAATGAAAAAAAACATTGCCATCATAATGGGAGGCTATTCCTCAGAAGCAGAGATTTCCCTGCAAAGCGGAAACGTCGTTTTTAAGTATCTTGACAAAGAAAAATACAATGCATTTCGAATTCATATTTTGAGTAAGAAATGGGTCTATGTTGATGAAGGAGACCAGGAACATCCCATCAACATGGAAGATTTTACCACAACTGTAAATGGCTACAAGATCAGGTTTGATTTTATTTTCAACGCGATCCATGGCCATCCCGGAGAAGATGGGACCATTCTTGCATATTTTGACCTGTTGGGCCTAAAATATTCTTCTGCCTCCTTTTACCAGATGGCAGTTGCTTTTAACAAAAGAGATTGCTTAAGCCTGTTAAAACCATATGGTGTAAAAACGGCCAATTCAGTTTACCTGAACAAGGGAGATCAAATTGATTTTACCGGCATCATTGAAAAAGTAGGGTTGCCTTGTTTTGTCAAGCCGAATCGTGCCGGATCCAGTTTTGGCATCAGTAAGGTCTATGGTGAAGAAGAATTGATGCCGGCCCTGAACAAGGCCTTTCTTGAGGATGATGAAATTCTGATTGAAGCATTTTTAGACGGCATCGAGGTATCTGTTGGCGTACTGACTTATCAGGGAGGCATCAAGGTACTACCCATCACAGAGATTGTTTCAGAAAATGATTTTTTTGATTACGATGCCAAATATTTAGGACAGTCTCAAGAGATTACGCCCGCAAGAATCTCCGAAATACAGAAACTCAAGGTCACAGAAGTGGCGAAAAAAATTTACAGCAGCATGCGGCTTAAAGGCTTGTCGAGAGCCGATTTTATTTTGATAGGAGACGAGCCCTATTTTATTGAACTCAATATGGTACCGGGACTTTCCTCCCAAAGTATTATACCAAAACAGGCCAGGGAAGCTGGAATTACGCTTACCGAACTGTTTGAAAGTTGCATCGACCTGAATTGAATGCCTCATTAAGAATTGAAATATGAAGAAAACAGCAGTCTTTCCGGGATCCTTTGATCCACTCACCCTTGGACACACAGACATCATCAACAGGGCTATCCCGCTCTTTGACGAGATTATTATTGCGATAGGGACAAATTCTTCCAAGCAGTATATGTTTTCGCTCAGTCAACGAAGAAAATTCATTGAAAAAACATTTGCAAACGAGCCCAAGATTGTAGTAGATACCTACCAGGGACTCACCATAGATTATTGCAAAAAGGTAGGCAGTCAGTATATCCTGAGAGGACTGCGAAATCCAGCTGATTTCGAATTTGAAAAGGCAATCGCACAGACCAACAGGAAAATGTCTGAAATCGAAACAGTTTTTCTCCTTACAAGTGCAGATACTTCTTATATCAGTTCAAGCATTGTAAGAGACATCCTGATCAACAAAGGTGATGTGTCAATGCTTGTTCCGGAAATCGTAGCAAGAGGATAAACCCCTCGTTTAAAAGATACATTACAGATGATATTCTGAAAGGCTTTTTGGAAACTTTTCAGGATTGGCAGCCAGGTGATAACGTGGATCGTCAATGGCATCAACAATTACCTGATGGAACTTAGGATCTGATTTGTACAAGAGTTCCTTGCATTCGACACTCAGGTGTTTGAGATGGATCTCCTTGTTCTCGGCTTCATATTTTTTTACCAAATTCAGGATGGCCTCTAAAGCTGAATGATCGCTGATCCTTGATTCAACAAAATCTATTTCTACTTTATCAGGATCATTCTTGACATCAAATTTATCATTGAACGCACTTATGGAACCAAAGAAAAGTGGTCCCCATATCTCGTATACTTTGGTACCATCAGGCTTTACCCTTTTCCGCGCCCTGATTCGTTTTGCATTTTCCCAGGAAAAAACCAGCGCACTTACAATGACACCCGCGAATACAGCGATAGCCAAATCAAAAATGACTGTAAGGGCAGAAACAAGTATGATCACAAATACGTCTGTTCTTGGTACCTTGTTTATGATTCTGAAGCTACTCCATGCGAAGGTCCCAATGACTACCATGAACATAACCCCTACCAGAGCCGCAATTGGAACCCTCTCAATATAAGAGGATCCAAAAAGAATAAATATCAACAACATCGAGGCTGCAACAATACCTGAAAGTCTTGATCTTCCCCCTGATTTTATATTGATAATGGATTGCCCGATCATGGCACAACCACCCATGCCTCCAAACAAGCCTGTTATGATGTTGGCACCTCCTTGTGCCACACACTCCCTGTTACCATTTCCTCTTGTATCTGTCAATTCATCTATCAGGTTAAGTGTCATTAAGGATTCAATCAATCCGATTGCTGCAAGAATCAGCGCATAAGGAAAAATAAATTTTATGGTTTCCCATTGAAATGGAACCTTACTGAACAATTCCCATTGTAAGGTTGGCAAACCTCCCTTGAGGCCTTCTCCACCCCCGTCACGAATAAAGGAACCCACCGTTGCCACGTCAAAATCAAACATGATCGCAAGAGTTGATACGGCCAATATCGCCAGGAGGGCTTCCGGAAGATTTTTGGTCAGCTTGAATTTTGGCAGAAACCACATCATGAGCATGGTAACTCCAACCAGGCCGGCCATGAGATACAATTCATAGCCCTGAAGCCAAACTTTTTCTCCTCCGATATTTTTTTTGAACATTCCGAGTTGTGAAAGAAAAATAACAATGGCCAGTCCATTGACAAAGCCCATCATGACAGGATGAGGTATGAGTCTTACAAATTTCCCTAATTTCAAAAGACCGGCTCCCACCTGAATGAATCCCATCAGGATGACCGTTGCAAACAAATAATACAAGCCCAGGTTTTCTCCAGGGGCACCCATCTCATTGCCCTGAGCCACGAGACTGACCATCACTACAGCCAGTGCTCCTGTTGCCCCGGAAATCATTCCAGGGCGGCCTCCAAAAACAGAAGTAATCAGCCCCACCATAAATGCGGCATAGAGGCCTACCAAAGGATCAACTCCTGCCACAAAAGCAAAGGCCACCGCCTCCGGCACCAAAGCCAGCGCAACCGTGACCCCGGAGAGGACATCATTTTTTACATTTGGCAATCTTTTCGTGATAAATTCTGTCATGGATCTAATTGTTAAAAGGCGGCAAAGATATTATATTTCAACGATTAACATGTGACAATACAGTATTTATTGACCCTCCGCTTCATATTCACCGAGTAATAATTCGATATTAGGATAAGTATTTCTAAAAATCTTTGCTGTTTTAGTTTTATCCACCCATTCGACGGCAGTAATCCCCTCCTCTACCTGAGGTACCAGATCCTTATCGCTGGAAAACATTGTAAACCAATATGAAATTTTTAAAATCTGCCTTCCTTTTTCCTCATAAATATGATAAGTCGTTGAAACTTGCCTTTTCAAGGAAAGATTCCTGAAGCCACACTCCTCTTTAACCTCCCTGATGGCCGCATCTTGAAGGGTTTCCCCCTTTTCTATTTTTCCTTTGGGTAAATCCCATTTGTCGTGTCTGTAAATGAACAGGAGTTGTTTCAATTCATTGGTAACGATTCCCCCTGCAGCTTTGATCACCTTAAACTCAGCTTTAAATTCATTCCACAAAGTATCAAGATCGTGATGGTAAAAAACAATTTCATCCTTAGCCCTTGTCAGGATAGCCTCTCCAAAGGTCTTCTTATTCAATTCATTCCATGAAAATGGCTTCTTTTCAGAATACTCTTTCAAGTCATCGGTTAAAATAATTGAAGTGTCATTCTTAAAAATTGTATACATTTGTAGCATGATTTTTGACAAAAATACAGCAAAAAAGACAGCTGAATTGCTTTTAAAGATAAAAGCAATAAAATTGCAACCTGATCAACCCTTCGATTGGGCTTCCGGATGGAAATCACCTATTTATTGTGATAATCGAGTCACTTTATCCTATGTAATGATCAGAAATTTTATTCGCGAAAATCTATCAAAAATCATTTTGGAAAAGCATGGTCAGCCCGACATGATTGCCGGAGTGGCGACAGGTGCAATAGCTATTGGCGTTTTAGTTGCACAGGAGTTGGGGGTACCTTTTATCTATGTAAGACCTGAACCAAAATCTCATGGAAGAAAAAATCAAATTGAAGGATTTTTAGACAGCGGTCAGAATGTCGTTGTCGTGGAAGATCTGATCAGTACCGGTAAGAGCAGCCTGAATGCTGTCAAGGCGCTGAAAGAAGCAGGTGCCAGAGTTATTGCAATGGTCGCCATCTTCGATTATGGTTTTGAAACAGCAGTCAGAAATTTTGAAGAAGCCCATGTCGAACTGACCACGCTCAGTAATTATGAACACCTCCTGGAACAGGCTCTGGAGACTAATTTTATCACAAACAAACAATTAAACACTTTGAAAACCTGGAGAGAAAATCCTGGTGAATGGAATCGAAATTAATAAAAATATGAATTTAACAAGTCCGAAAGTCACTGTTGAAAAATCCAGTAAAGAAATATTCCAATACCTTTCAAAGGTGGATAATTTTGAACATATCATGCCCGAAAATATTGACAAATTTGAAGCAGGAGAAGGCTCTTTTTTGTTTGCCTTAAAAGGCATGCCCGAAATTGAACTTAAAATGCAGGAAGTGGAAGAACCTAATAAGATCGTTCTGGGTTCTGCAAATGAAAAATTTCCGTTTTCTTTAACTGCATCCATTGAAGACAAGTCTGAAAGTTCCTGTGATGTCCAGTTACTGTTTGACGGTAAATTCAATCCGATGGTGGCAATGATGGTTAAAAACCCGCTTCAAAAATTCATTGACACCCTGATTACCAACATAGGCCATAAATAGGCTGCAGAGAAATTAGGCTCATAAATAAGAGATTTCTTTGAAATTGAAAGATTCAATTTGTTCATCTTCTTTTTCGACCTCAAGCATGCCATTGGGTTTTACCCCGCGAATGATTCCCATGAATTTCCTGCCTTCTGCGTCGCAGAACATTCGAGCAGCGTTCCTTCTGTATAAATTTTCATTGTAAGCATCAATCAGTTCTTTATGACCTGACCCTGCCATTTTTTTAAATTCAAATTGAATGGATTCAACAATATCCAGAAGTAAATCCTGAACTCCATGATTTTCACCCGTCAGTTGCTGTATGGAAACTGCCATGGGCAGATCTGCCGCAAAACCTGTTTGATTTACATTGATTCCGATGCCTATAATGGTTTGGTTGATCTGGTCATTGGTCAGGCTGTTTTCTATGAGAATACCTCCTAATTTCTTGGAAACTGACATAATGTCGTTTGGCCATTTAATTTTAAGCTTAGGTAGCTTATACTTCCTTAAAACCTTAAAAATACCTAAAGAAACAGCACAATTCAACATGAATTGATCTTGAACTTTAAAATCGTCCATTTTCACTAAAATACTACATATTAGGTTTTTACCTCTTTCAGATTGCCATACAGCTCCTTTTTGCCCACGACCTTTGGATTGGTAATCAGTACTTACAACGGTCCATTTTTCAAGGCGCTTCTTTTTCGACAATTCTCTTAAATAGGAATTTGTAGAATCTATGGCATCAAGTTTGAGTAGATACATATATAATATTGCAAGTGTGGACCAACGAAAGTGATAAAAATGTAATACATTTGCAAGAAATTTTGAAACAAATTAATGACAAAAAAAATTGTTAGTTCAGATCTGCTTGTCACCGAGTTTATAAAGGGGATCGAAGAAGTTAAAGGTGAAAATATTTCAATTCTTGATCTGAGGGAAATTGAAAATACGGTTTGTGATTATTTTATTATCTGTGAAGGGGGGTCGAATACCCAGGTAAGCGCAATTTCCGGCTCTATCCAAAAAAATGTGAGTAAAAGCCTTAAAGACAAGCCTTGGCATGTTGAAGGAGAAAGTAATGCTGAATGGATTTTGCTGGATTATGTCAATGTCGTGGTTCACGTCTTTCAAAAACAGGTAAGAGAATTTTATGATCTTGAAGGATTATGGGGTGATGCTAAAATCACAAATATTCAAAGTACCTATTAGGCATCAAACATTAAAATTTACCAATGAAAAAAGAGAAACCAAATAAAGAAAATAATAATTCGCCATTCAAACAATTTAATTTCAAATTCAATTTTTATTGGATTTATGGAATTATTTTTGCCTTGCTCATTGGCTATCAGTTACTGAATAGTTCTGACCTGGCCAGCAATAAACTTACGCAAAACGAATTTAAAGAAATTCTCAATGACAATGACATCGAGAAAATTCTTATTGTCAATGGAGATATCGCCCAGCTCACGATAAAAAGCGAGGCCCTGAATACAAAGGAGAAATACAGTAAATATAAAAACCCTTCGGTTTTCGGTCAAACTTCTCCCGTCTATATATATGATTTCGGGGCCCTTCAGAATTTTGAAAATAACCTGACAAGTGCCAGGACCGAATTCGATCTTGATTTTGACAAGGACAATACCACAAGGACCAGTTTCTTTGATTCCTTCCTGGTGTGGCTTCCCTTTATTTTCATTATTGGCCTTTGGATATTCTTTATGAGAAGAATGTCAGGAGGCGGTGGCGGAGGTGCCGGAGGC
>CBDUAP010000092.1:0-11123 GCA_965365165.1 uncultured Flavobacteriaceae bacterium | reverse complement strand
AGGTAGCGATCAATGGAACAGCGTGACACATAAAGAATTAACCAAAGAAGATTGTTCCACAGAACACTAATCATTTGACCTTTCATCCTATGATCCTCTGTGGAACCATTTTCATCCAACCAGAGGAGGTCAAAATGATGAACCCCCAGAGTGTCCTTTTTTCTGCAATGCAGATCAAGACCCAGACCAAGGAGTATTTCAAGGCACTGGCTGAGAAAAGGATCACTGCAATCGCATTTGATTATATTCAGGATAGTCACGGTATATATCCCCTTGTAAAATCTTTGAGTGAAATTGCGGGAATCGCTTCTATTCTAATAGCTGCCGAAATCATGAATAACAACAATATCGGTAACGGTTTGCTACTTGGTAATATTGGAGGCGTACCCCCCAGCAAGGTAGTTATCATCGGGGCCGGCACCGTTGCAGAATATGCAGCTCGTTCAGCACTGGGTCTCGGCGCAAGTATTGAGGTGTTCGATAATTCACTCACAAAATTGAGAAATTTACAGCACAAGCTTCAATTTCCAATTGCCACCTCTACAATCCAGCCAAAAAATCTTTTAAAGTCTTTGATCGACTGCGATGTTGCCATCGGTGCGCTGAGAGGTAAAACAAGGACCCCCGTCGTGGTCACTGAAGAAATGGTGCAACAGATGAAGAACGGGGCTGTGGTTATTGATGTGAGTATTGACAATGGTGGTTGTTTTGAAACTTCTGAAATAACGACCCACAGCAGCCCGACTGTTGTCAAGCATGGCGTTATTCATTACTGTGTGCCTAATATTCCTTCTCAGTATGCCAGAACAGCTTCTGTATCGATCAGTAATATATTTACCCCCTATCTGCTGAACATTGGAGAAATGGGTGGACTTGAAAATGCTGCAAGATTTGACAAAAGCCTTCAAAAAGGAATGTATTTTTACCACGGCATACTTTCCAATAAAAATATCGCTGATTGGTTCAACCTGCCTTTTACTGATATCAATTTACTTATATTTTAGTCAATGGATGATATGAAATCGCGTTTTGCGCTCTATGGCTTCGGCTTTTTTATTGGCCTGGTCCTGGTCTTTTTTTTCCTGGGAGGTAAAAAAGCATCATGCAACTGGCTACCCAATGACCGCATTTTAAATATCATTGCACAAAAAAAGATCAGTTTTGGCGATCGTGTAAAAGAGAGTATCATTTCTGGTAATGTGGACAGCCTTGAGATCATGCAGGTCCTTCAGCATGGGGATATTGATTTTTCAAAAAGCAGGGTCGAGAATGATCCCTGTAGAAACTATTGGATAGAACAGGATCAGGATCAAAAGGAATTGGTGATTACCGTGGAAGTCTGCGATTCTGTGGCCATTGTTCAAACCCTAAGTATTCAAGCAAAGTAAGACACTAAAAAAATGCCGGTACTGCAAAGCGACCGGCATTTATCGAAATATTTTAAGGTTTTGAATCAATAACTTTTTACAGTTCCGGAACCACTTACTTTAATGTCTTCCTTATCCGGGTTTCCCTTGTATCTGATATCGCCCGAACCTGAAATACGCGCCTTGATTTTATTTTCAACATGTACCTTCATGGTTCCTGAACCGGAGATGACCAATTCTGCATTCACGGCTTTCAGCTCGTCAGCCTTGATATCTCCTGAACCCGCTATAGCCCCTGTGAAATCGACCGTATTTCCTGTCAAACTGATATCGCCTGAACCTGAAATAGCAGCCTTGAGATTTTGAACATCAAGATCCAGGTTTATATCTCCGGAACCTGCTAAAGCCACCTCCAAATCATTTGATGACACTTTGCTTTTGGAAACAACATCTCCGGAGCCTGCAAGAGCCACCTTGTTCAATTTTTTAAAGTGCACGGTAATTTTGGTTGCTTTAGTAGTTCTCACTTTTACTCCCTTTTTCCATTTGATTTTTAAGGTACCCTCGCTGACTTCGGTTACCAAATATGGCTCAAGGTTTTCTTCCACGCTCAATTCCAGTTTTCCCTGATTTCCTTCGACCAAAAAAACGTCAAAAGACCCGGATACACCTACCCCGTTAAAACTGCCAACATTTCTTGTTTTCTCAGTCAAATTACCATTTCCAGTCACTTTTTGGGCATAACCAAAACCTGTAAATAATATGGTAATTGCAAAAAAGGATAAAGATTTTAATAATAAAGTTTTCATGTCAATGCTTATTAATTGTTATATAGTTTAATGTTTCCGAATTCAGAAGAAATCTCAATTGTTGAACCTGAATTCTGTGTATTTACAAAGCCTTCATAATACTTTGAATTATTTTTATCTACTTTTTTATTATAGGTAATGTTTTCAGCCCCATATTCAAAGCCTCCATAGCTCAATTTAGCAATAAAATCAAAGGAAATTCCATTCTCCAATCCTATTTTGATGCCGGTATAATCTGAATTGATATCAACACTTTCAAACCCCTTCATCAACTTGGCCACCTTTAATCCTCCGTAATCAGATGAAATGTTGATTTTTTTGTAGATAGTCCCAAAGCGCATGGTCAAATAATCACCGCTACCATCCACAACATTTCCATTTTCAACCTCAATCTTTCCATAGTCACAGCTGAAGTTCAACACCTCCAGGTTTTCAAAATACATATCTGTATAGTCTGCATTTAAATTGATGTTTTTCGCTTTTTCTACCCTGAGTTTTGAATAATCTGCATTGATAACCCCACCATTCATCAATTCTATCTCAGAATCATTGGTGTAATCTATATTGATACTATTGTCAGCATGATAGAGACTCCCTATCCTAATCTTCCCGTAATCACAACTGATCTTAGCCTTACCCTTTATTTCGTTTAAGGATACCATACCGTAATCGTTTGAAAAATCTGCACTGTTGGTAACCGGCATCTTTACCTTATAATCAATTTGATAATTCATTTTATCATTTGATTTGTACCATTTATTAGATGAATTTTCCAAAACTGTTTTCGCTGAAACTTCACTGGGACTATTCGTAAAGTTAACGTCAATTTTGTCCAACCTGGATATAACCTTGGATTCATTGTCACCCTTTACTGTAATGGTGACTTCTATCTCTATCCTGTTCTGTGTCCAGGAAACAACATCAAGATTCCCATATTTGTTATTGATCTTGAGCAGGGCATCAGAATTTACATTAAATTCTTTTTTGATTGTTTTTGTCTTTTCATAGTCCCAGGTTTTCTTGATAGGATTGGCAAAGCCAAACATTGGGACCAACATGGCCAAAGCCAGTATAAAATGTAATTGATTTTTCATGATTTCTGTTTATTATTTAAATTAGACTTTGTTCTCATAAGGTGCTGCCAATTGCTCAAATTCTTCAAGTTGCTCCATCAAGTTCTGAAGAACGAACAACCTGTTTTGAAAATTAGTGATCATGGCATATATAACGCGTTTATCAGCATTACTTTCTTTGAGCTCAAAAGTAAGTTTGCGATAATCCGCCTCAAGTATTTCCAACTGTTTAAAAGCATCGTCAATGATTTTTTGATTGGAAGTTGTTCTTTTGGTTTTAATCTCTGCAATTTCATTTTGAATGGTAGCCAGATAAAAATTCTGAGTCTCTTCCAATTTCGGAGAAACATCAGCAAGTTCTATCCCCTGCGGAACATTAGAATTGCCCATCCAATAGCCAAAAAATAACAATAGTGACGCAGCAACTGCTAGCACATACCAGGATGGCCCTTTTCTGTCTTTCTTTTCGGAGCCAGCACCTTCAAGTTTGGCCCGGAACCTCTCAAAATGTCCAATATTGGGTTCTGAAAAATCAAATTCCTGTCTGTTCTCCTTAAAAAAATCTTCCATATTATTTTTCATGACCTTTTAATTTAGTATTGAAGACTCCATAAGCAAAGTTCTTAACCTGTTTTTTGCTCTTGAAATGGTCGTCCTGCAATTTTCATTACTTATATTCATTATTTCAGCAATCTCTTGATTGTCATACCCTTCTATCAAACTTAAGTTCAATACCATCCGGTAGTTGTCCTTCAATTTTTCCATGGCCCTTTTTACCTGTTTGACCTTTATTGA
This sequence comes from uncultured Flavobacteriaceae bacterium, assembly GCA_965365165.1. Taxonomy (GTDB): domain Bacteria; phylum Bacteroidota; class Bacteroidia; order Flavobacteriales; family Flavobacteriaceae; genus Lutimonas. The sequence continues at coordinate 7,079 of CBDUAP010000092.1, read as the reverse complement.
AGCATAGTCAATTTCAGATTCTCTGCTGATCCCCTCATCGTCAGTTTCAAGCTTGTGATCGACCACCTCTAAATTGACTTCATTCAATCGGTTCTTCTTTTTAATGAATGTCAGGCTTTTATTGATCACGATTCTTTTCAACCAGGCCCCGAAAGGCACTTCTCCCCTGTAGGAATCGATTTTCGAAAATGCGCTTAAAAATGCTTCTTGCATAACATCCTCAGCATCATCTCCATTTTGCACTATTCTAAGCGAGGTATTGAACATGGCTTTATAATACAACTTATAGATATCGAACTGAGCAGTTGTATTCCCTTCTTTACACGCGTTTAACAGCCTGGTTATTTCTTTTTGTTCTCCTTTCAAAACCTTATTTCTATATTAATGACAATTGAATTATTCTGATGTTACAGTTTTGTACAAATGTTTCAGAGATATAACACAAAAAATCCCGAAACTCCCTGTAGTAATAATAAAAATATAAAATTTAGATGAGTATATTTTAATAAAGTCAAACTATTAAAAGAGCTTCTTAGGAAAGGCCGTGATGCCAGATTCATCAAAAAAGGTTGGTTCCCTGCACATATGTTAATTGAATTTACCGGGTATACTTTCAATATTTGGATTTATTGGCACAGGAATTGAAATACTATAGAAGAATAAAGTGGGTTATTTGATATAACTCATTGATTATTAGATAACTGATTAATGAGATATTATGCATACACCATGTAAAGGGGTATAGATAATGTCAAAATGACTTAAATATAGCATGAGTAATACTAAATTTTTAAATATTGACAATTTGTCACTTCAACACATCCTGGATGAAGACTCTGAATTAATTCCTTTAATGACGCCGGAAGATGAAGAGGAAATCAGAAAAGAGGACGTACCAAGTGTGCTTCCAATATTACCCTTGAGAAATACTGTATTGTTTCCAGGAGTTGTGATTCCCATCACAGCAGGAAGAGATCAATCCATTAAACTCATCAAGGAGGCTAATAATGGCAACAAAACGATTGGAGTTGTAGCGCAAAAAAATGAAACCGTGGAACATCCAGGAATTGATGACCTTTATAAAGTAGGAACAGTCGCAAGGATTCTGAAAATCTTAAAGATGCCCGATGGGAACACCATGGTGGTCCTGCAAGGAAAAAAAAGATTTAAGATAGATGCCCTTGTACAGGAAGAACCCTATTTAAAAGCCACGGTGAATGAGCTCAAAGAAGTTCCGCCCACGGCCAAAGATTCGGAGTTCAGTGCCATCATTGACTCCATCAAGGATATTTCATTAAAAATCATTAAGGAAAATCCAAACATACCCACCGAGGCATCCTTTGCCATCAAAAATATCCAAAGCGATTCTTTTCTCATCAATTTTGTGTCGTCAAACTTGAACCTGAGTACTGAGGAAAAACAAGAACTGTTAAATATCAGTAGTTTAAAAAGCAGGGCCCTTGCGACCTTGAAGAAAATGAACAAAGAGTTGCAGAGGCTGGAGTTGAGCCGTGATATTCAATCAAAGGTCCGGGAAGATATGGACCAGCAACAGAGAGAATATTACCTGCACCAGCAGATGAAAACCATTCAGGAAGAACTTGGTGGTGTCTCTCACGATGAAGAGATTGAAGAAATGAGGGAACTTGCGGCAAGTAAAAATTGGGACAAAGATATTTCTGAAACTTTTGAAAAGGAACTGGGCAGGTTGCAAAGAATGAACCCTCAGGTAGCTGAATACTCTGTGCAAAGAAATTACCTTGACCTTTTGCTTGAACTACCCTGGAACGAGTACTCTAAAGATATTTTTGACCTGAAACGGGCTCAAAAAATACTGGACAGGGATCATTACGGACTGGAAAAAGTAAAGAAAAGAATTATCGAGCATCTGGCCGTATTAAAATTAAAAGGAGACATGAAGTCGCCTATCATATGTCTTTTCGGACCTCCGGGGGTAGGTAAAACTTCCCTCGGAAAATCAATTGCCGAATCATTGGGCAGAAAGTATGTCCGAATGTCATTGGGAGGTTTGCGTGATGAAGCCGAAATCAGGGGGCACCGCAAAACTTATATAGGTGCCTTACCAGGTAGAATTATCCAAAGTATAAAAAAAGCAGAAACCTCAAATCCTGTGTTTGTTCTGGATGAAATTGACAAGCTGGGCTCCAGTGCCAATGGAGATCCTTCTTCAGCAATGCTTGAGGTACTGGATCCTGAGCAGAATCAGGATTTTTATGACAATTACCTTGAGGTCGGCTATGATCTTTCTAAGGTGATGTTCATAGCAACAGCAAATAACTTATCTACGATTCCCTGGGCCCTCAGAGACAGGATGGAGATCATTAATGTAAGCGGTTACACGATTGAAGAGAAAGTAGAGATCGGTAAACGGCACCTCTTACCAAAGTTGTTGTCAGAGCACGGTATGAACACAAAAGATCTTAAAATAGCCAAGAAACAACTGGAAAAAATTGTGACGGGCTATACACGGGAATCGGGCGTCAGGGGTTTGGAAAAGAAACTGGCCGAAGTGGTGCGATTTGCTGCAAAATCGATTGCCATGGAGGAGGAATATAATATTCATATCACTAATGAAGACATAGAAAAGATACTTGGGCCCTCTCATTTGGAAAGGAATAAATATGAAAATAATGAAATTCCTGGCGTTGTTACCGGGCTGGCCTGGACCAGTGTAGGAGGAGATATTCTCTTTATTGAATCGATATTGTCAAAGGGCAAAGGAAATTTGTCTATTACGGGTAATCTGGGAAAGGTGATGAAAGAATCTGCCACCATTGCACTTGAATACATTAAGGCCAATCTGGATGAATTTGGCATAGCTTATAAGACGATTATCAATAATAATGTTCATATTCATGTTCCTGAGGGCGCCACTCCTAAAGACGGACCAAGTGCAGGAATAACAATGTTGACCTCTCTGGCATCCTCATATACACAAAGAAAGGTACGGGCCAAAATGGCAATGACGGGAGAAATCACCTTAAGGGGTAAAGTACTTCCCGTTGGAGGGATTAAAGAAAAGATCCTTGCCGCCAAAAGGGCTAATATAAAGTATATCGTTCTTTGCGAGGAAAACAAAAAAGATGTTGAGGAAATCAATCCGAAATATTTGAAAGGGCTTCATTTCCATTATGTGAATGACATGAAAGAGGTTATTGACTTTGCTTTGCTAAAAGAAAAGGTCAAACATCCCAAAAAATTGTTTTAAAATACATGAAGACATTTAATCAAAGGCCATTTCGTTCGAAATGGCCTTTGATTTTTTTGCTTATATTTACAAGTACAATCGATTATTCATTGATCTTTTGGCTGGAATTTGAGCTTGGACCTTAGTCTCAGGTGGTGCAAATTTGCTTATCATAATAGTAAAGCCTTTCAAAAATAAGAATACATGTTGATCAGACCCCTCATTTACGCATTGTGTCTTTTCCTTGCAACGACACAACTCTGTGCCCAAGAGGCAAAAGCGCTGTTTCGCTCAGATTCTGTCTTTGAGGTAAGCCTGGAGCTCCCCATAAAAGAAGTGGTCAATGACACAAAGGAAAGAATGAAGCACGATGCCAAACTTTATTATACCCAAACAGATGGTAGTCTTGTTAATCATGCGATCAAGGTAAAAGTTCGTGGAAAAACAAGAGCCTTAAAACAAACATGCTCCTTCCCGCCCCTGGAAGTCAGTTTTAATAAAACAGACACCAAGAATACGGTCTTTCATGATCAGAAAAAGTTAAAACTGGTTACCCACTGCATGAATGACGATGAATATGAAGAATACGTCCAAAAAGAATATGTGGTGTATAAAATATACGATAAAATCAGCCCCTACAGTTTTAATACGCGCCTTTTTAAAATTAATTATGTTGACGCCAACAACCCGAAGCGTAAAAATATGCATTACGGCTTCTTCATTGAAAGGCTTAAAGATGTAGCCAAAAGAAACAATATGCGAGTATTGAAAGACTCAATCAGAATTCAGGAGGTTGTGAATAAGGAGGATCTGGATAAACTGGTCATGTTTGAGTTTATGATTGGAAATCTAGACTGGTCCATCCCCAAAAAGCACAATATGAAACTCATTATAGGCGATAAAGGAAGTTTGCCTATGGCGGTTCCTTATGATTTCGATTATTCCGGAATGGTAGACACCCCCTACGCCCTTCCTCCGGAGGAAAGTAATTTTGCGGATGTAAAAACAAGACATTTCAGAGGCTTTTGCCGTCAGGATGGTTATAAAAGTACCATCGAATTTTATTTGTCACTCGAACAGGACCTGCTGGATGAAATAGAAAAAGCAGATTATTTGAGAGATCAAACAAAAAAAGCAATGACCAAATATATGAATAGCTTTTACAAGAACCTGAAGGATCCTAAGTATGTTGACAAAAAAATCAACAAGGCCTGCAGGGTAAAACACAAGCACGCATATGAAAAATAGAAAACTTCGGCTTAATGGATACGCCGTCCTGTCAATATGGGCCCTGGTTATTTTAATGGGCTTTATCGGACCCGATGAAAACAATTCTTCGGATTTTCAAAAAAAATTCAGCTATGAGGGTACAAATTCCCTATATGTTGGGAAATCAGATTATTTTGATTTTCGTTGGATCACAAATTCCGAAGATGTGGGAATTTATGAAATCACTGATGTCAAAAACAGGGTGCTTATGTCGGGCAAAACTGAAAAGTCACGCAGCCACAAGATTCAATTGGAAAGTGATGTAGAACCCCCTTTTAATTTTAAATTTGGAGGCAAAAATGAAGGCATGCACCAGGTCAGGATCAGGCCTGGTTTTGATATTAATAAAACAAGCTATAAAAAGGTTGATTCAGTTTATATTATCGGAGACGTGCACGGAAGATATGACCAGTTGATCAAATTGCTATCCGCATCAAAGATCATTGATAAAAACCTGAACTGGATCGCAGGAAAGGCCCACATCGTATTTCTGGGTGATCTGTTTGACCGTGGTGATGATGTTACAAAAGTTTTATGGTTCATTCATGAATTAGAAGAAAAGGCGTCAAAAGCAGGCGGAAAATCTCATTTGGTCCTGGGAAATCATGAGATCATGACCATGACAAAAGACCTCAGATACCTCAGCAGAAAAGAAAACAACATTGCAATTGCACACGGAATGGGATACGATGTTTTGTTCCATCCGCTCAACTCATACCTTGGAGCCTGGCTGAGAAGCAAGGTTTCTTTACTGAAAATTGATCAAATGGTTATGGCCCATGGAGGAATATTGGATATCGGGCCCATCTCGCTGGAAGAATTCAACAACAAAGCCTATTATTTCATGCAGGAACCCATGTACCTAGATATGATGAAAGATGACCCTGACAGCACGCGTTACGATCCCATGCATTGGTATGAAATGAGAAGTTTTTTCTACCACAGGGAAAGCCCTTACTGGTATCGTGGCTATGTCAATTATGACACCCTTGGTCCGCAATTAAATGCCATGCTGAGAAAACATGATTCAAAATTCCATGTAGTTGCCCATACCCCCTTGGAGACCATCACCCAGAAATATGAAGGAAAACTGCTTACGACAGATCTCAATGATGCCGCTACCCAATTGCTTTTGATGGTAAGGCAAAGAAACAAATACAAAAGGTATCAGATTGACAGTGAAGGAATCAAAAGTGAACTTTGAAGCTTTTACCGGAAAAATTTATTGGGCCTCATTGACATTGATCATTTCGATCATTGCTTAATAGAAATGCGAAATAAATTCCTATTTTTGAATAAAGCTATTCGGAATAATGCATTTTAAATATCCAGAAATTTTATTCTTTCTTTTTCTTCTCATTATACCGGTACTTATTCATTTGTTCCGACTACAAAGGTTTAAAAAGGAAGCTTTTACCAATGTCAAGTTTCTCAAGGAAATTGAACTTGAAACGCGAAAGAGTTCCAAACTAAAAAAATTACTTATTCTGCTGACCAGATTAATGCTGATGGCTTTTCTCATCATTGCCTTTTCTCAACCTTATTTCAGCAGTAATGAAACAGAAGTGAACTACCAGAATATCATTTATCTTGACAACTCTCTGAGTATGGAGGCCAAGGATAATAAAGGAGGTTCATTGCTGCAGGTCAACAAAAACCTCCTTTATGACAAGTTTCCTGAAAACGACCTTGGCTACACCCTCATTACCAATGACAAGATACTTGAAAATCTCGATTATAATTTGTTTAGGAAAGCTTTACTCGACGTTGATTTCTATCCCGTTAAAAAGGACATCAATCAGATTTTACTTCAAATTGAAAACCTTAAAAAAACATCATCTAAAACTTTATTTAATATAATTTTAATATCTGATTTTCAAATTATTAACAATAATATATTTAGTGGAAAACTAAATAAGGATCATCGTTATAATTTTGTCCAACCCTCCCTCACTCAGGTTGAAAACATATCTATTGATACCGCTTGGATTGCTGAAGAACAGGACCAGACCCTTAAGATCAAATCTGTCATTAGCAGTCATAAGATGGATGCTTCCGAATTAAGCATTTCCCTTTTTATAGAAGATAAACTTTATGCTAAAACAAGATTGAATCTTGATGCCGGTGAAGAAAAAGAAATCGATTTCAGCGTTCCATACACTTCTGAAATTCAGGGAAAAATTTCATTGACAGATCACCGTTTGAATTTTGACAATGACCTGTTTTTCAGCATCAGTGAAAAAACAAGAACCAAGGTTCTAGTGATAGGTAATAAAAATGAGTTTCTGGAAAGAATTTATCAGGCAACAGATTTTGAATTGCAGTTCAGCCGCCTGACTGAACTTGAACAGGGAATTTTAAGGGATCAGAACCTGATTATTTTGAATGAATTGGAAAAAATCCCAAATGCACTCATACAGCGTATGAAAAATTTTGTGCAAGACCATGGCAACCTGGTGATCATCCCTTCCCGGGACACCGATATCTTTTCTTACAACAATTTTTTCAGCGCGATGAATGCAGGATACATTTCGGGTGCCTCCGACGCACCACAAAGAGTGACTACAATTCACTATGAACATCCGTTTTTCGATGGTGTTTT
>CBDUAP010000091.1:0-11142 GCA_965365165.1 uncultured Flavobacteriaceae bacterium | reverse complement strand
CGATGAATCAGAGACTGGATGCCGAGACCCTTACTATAGTTGCAGAGGAATTTGGCTATAATGTTGAATTCGTCAGTGCGGAAGTAGAGGAGACCGTTGAAGAGGAGGTTGACCTTCCGGAAGACCTTAAGCCACGGGCCCCAATCGTTACGGTCATGGGTCATGTGGATCACGGTAAAACTTCTTTACTTGATTATATCCGAAAAGCAAATGTAATTGCCGGAGAATCAGGTGGGATCACTCAGCATATTGGTGCTTACGCAGTTGAACTGGAAGACGGTCAGAAGATCACTTTCCTGGATACTCCTGGTCATGAGGCCTTTACTGCCATGCGTGCACGTGGAACTCAGGTGACCGATATCGCTGTCATCGTGATTTCAGCAGATGATTCGATCATGCCCCAGACAAAGGAGGCGATCAGTCATGCACAGGCGGCCGGCGTTCCTATTGTTTTTGCGATCAACAAAATAGATAAACCTACTGCAAACCCTGATAAGGTAAAAGAAGAACTGGCCCAGATGAACCTTTTGGTCGAAGATTGGGGTGGTAAGATACAGTCACATGACGTATCAGCCTTAAAAGGAACCGGGATCAAGGAATTAATGGAGAAAATTTTATTGGAGGCCGAAATACTTGAATTGAAGGCCAATCCCAATAAGCAGGCCAGCGGATCTGTTGTTGAAGCCTATCTGGATAAAGGAAAAGGTTACGTGGCAACGGTGCTGGTTGACGGAGGTACTTTGAGAGTAGGAGACTATATTCTTGCCGGACATTATTCCGGAAAGGTCAAGGCACTCCAGGATGAAAGGGGCAATAACGTTGAAGAAGCGGGCCCTTCAACCCCGGTATCGATTTTAGGTTTGGACGGAGCACCGCAGGCCGGTGATAAATTCAAGGTTTACGATGATGAACGTGAGGCCAAGCAGATCGCTGCAAAGCGTTCACAGCTGAGTCGGGAACAATCTGTTCGAACGCAACGTCATATTACTCTTGATGAAATTGGAAGAAGAATCGCTCTTGGCGGATTCAAGGAGTTGAATATCATTCTGAAGGGTGATGTGGACGGATCTGTTGAAGCCTTGACAGATTCCCTGCAAAAACTTTCTACTGAAGAGATCCAGGTAAACATCATTCATAAAGGTGTTGGAGCGATAACAGAATCAGACGTATTGCTTGCATCGGCATCAGAAGCCATTATCATCGGATTTAATGTAAGACCTTCTGTAAGTGCAAGACAGCTTGCCGAAAAAGAAGAAATTGACATCAGAAATTATTCGATTATCTATAAGGTGATTGATGACGTTAAAGATGCCATGGAAGGTATGCTTTCGCCTGATATCGTAGAGGAGATTACCGGAAATGCAGAAATAAGAGAGACCTACAAGATTTCTAAAGTTGGAACTATTGCGGGTTGTATGGTACTTGACGGTAAGATTTACAGAAGCTCTAAAATCAGGTTGCTGCGTGACAACGTTGTGATATTCACAGGTGAACTTGCTTCATTGAAACGATTTAAAGATGACGTGAAGGAAGTTTCCAAAGGGTATGATTGTGGTATTCAGATCAAGAATTATAATGACGTAATGGTCAATGATGTGATCGAAGCCTTCCAGGAAGTTGAGGTGAAGAAAAAACTGAAGTAATTATCAGTGATATAAATAAAAAATCCCGATCGCGAGATCGGGATTTTTTTTTGAGGGGCTCAGAGCTGAACCTTTCAGTTGTGAACCCTTCGGTTCATGTTATCATGGCTTCATTGTATTATTCTCCCTGTCGATATCAGCCATCAGGTTTTTCGGATCGATCTGAACAGAACTTATTTCTTTATCAGTACTGACTGTATAGGTTGGGTTGACCCACGACCAGCTGTCAAGAACTTTGGCTGAGGTCGGTTTGTGGCCATACATCATTTGCAGGGGTATATTGAATTCCGCTGTGCTGCCATCCTTAAAAGTAACCAGCAGATCTATGGGCATCGGCAGGGTCCCTTTTCGTTCAAGTACGATTTTTTGATCACTGATGGAAGTCACGGCATAGTCAATGAATTTAGTGGTTTGGGCCCAGTAATTCAAATACCATTCCAACTGAAGTCCAGAGATTTTTTCAGCGGTCCTTTTTATGTCGTTCGGTGTGGGATGCTTAAATTTGAAATCGTTGTAGTATTTTAAAAGGGTCCTGTCCAGGTTTTCCCTGCCAATGATATAGCCCAGTTGAGAAAGGAAGACACTTCCCTTGCTATAGGCCCCAATAGAATAGGCCATATTTGATTCATACCGGTCAGAAAAGGTAGTAAGTGGTTCCTCTTTACCGCTTTTGACCAAATAAAAATAGCCTCTGTAGGCGTTCGCATTGGGCAATTCTTTTTGCTGGTCCATCACATGGTTCATTGCTGCTGAGGAAATATAAGAAGTAAAGCCTTCATCCATCCAGGCATGTTTGGTCTCATTGCTGGCAAGAACAAACTGAAACCAGCTGTGCGCAAATTCATGTGCGGTTGTACCCACAAGGCTCCCAAAAGATCTTTCTCCTGAAATAAAAGTACACATGGCATATTCCATTCCACCGTCACCCGCCTGTATCACAGAGTACTGTTTATAAGGATAGTCCCCTACATTTTTATTTAAAAAGGCAAGTATTTCCTTGGTTTTGGCAGGAAGGTCTTTCCAGATTTCTTTGACCTCCGGTTTGTTTTTATAGAAAAAATGTAATTCCACTTCATTTTCACCAATTACTTTCTCATGGATGTACTCCGGATCTGCAGCCCAGCTGAAATCATGAACATCGGGCGCGAGAAAATGCCAGGTTAGCTTGTCTCCTTTAGGAAGTTTTAATTTTTTGTCAGGATCTTCATAACCATGGCCAACCTCCTGAGGATTTTGCAAATAGCCTGTACCTCCGATGGTATATGTTTTATCGATGTGTATGGTCACATCAAAATTACCCCATACTCCATGGAATTCTCTTGCAAGGTAAGCATTTGCGTGCCAGCCCTCGTGGTCATATTCGGCCAGTTTCGGGTACCATTGCGCCATCGACAGGGCAACACCCCCTTTGTTGTTTCTCCCGGCCCTTCTGATATGAACGGGAACCTGACCTTTGAATTCCATTTCAAAAGTGCTTTGCTTTCCTGATTGGATGGGGGTGTTCAAAAACACTTTCATGACTGACCCATAAATTTCGTATTTCACCGGAGCCCCATCCTGGGTAAGTGAGATGACTTTTTGGTATCCTATTTCATTCGGCGCAAGGGTTGAGATGCGGCTCTCAAAAGCAGGATTTTCCTTGGTTCCTTTGTTGACAACCATTCGGGAATCCGGATCAATGATGTGCTGTAACCTGATATCCATTTCACTTCCCGGTTGAAAGGAATTGAATTGCAGATGGTAAAATACCTTGTCCAGAACATCCGGTGAATTGTTGGTATAGACCAGTTTTTGCCTGCCGTCAAACTGATAGTTATTAACGTCCATATCAATTTCCATCGTGTAATCAACATGTTGCTGCCAGTAAGAACTGTTTTGCGCGAACAATGGCAAACAAAGGAATACAAGTGCAAAAAGTACCGTATTTTTTTTCATTTTAGTCTTTTGATCAAAAAACAGGCAACAAAAGAAGTCTTCTTTTGTTGCCGTTTTGTTTTGTTATTGAATATTTATTTTCCACTGACCATGCTGTCAGCCATTTTTAATGCATTGTAAGCATTTAACACACGACCTGAGACAGAAAGATCACTAAATGGAACCAATTTTCCTTCTCCTCCCGGAAGTTTTACGTTCAGGTCAACTTTGATTCCTGAATTCATAAGGATATGTTTTACCTGAGAGGCCGATAACTCCGGATAATAAGATCGAATCAAAGCAGCTACACCTGAAACTTCAGGAGCCGCCATCGAGGTTCCCTGTATTGACCTGTACTCATTTTTAGGAACGGTTGAATATATTTCAAGCCCCGGAGCAAAAAGATCAACATTCAGTTTTCCATAGTTAGAAAAACTGGCTACCAGGTCCTCATTGTAATTTCGTGTCATGGCTCCAATGGTGATTACATTATCAGCGATCTCTTTCACTTTATCGGGAGCATCCGTTGGGAAATTATCACTCTTGTCTATATTCTTGTGATCATTACCTGCGGCGTGAACAAGAAGTACGTCTTTACTTGCCGCATATTTTATCGCATCATAAACCCATTCAGCATTTGGGGAATAACTTTTACCAAAACTCATATTGATTACTTTGGCTCCGTTGTCTACGGCATATCTGATGGCCAAAGCCACATCCTTATCGTATTCGTCTCCGTCCGGTACGGTTCTGACAGAAAGCAATTTTACGTTTTTGGCAACGCCGTTCATTCCCTTTCCATTGTCTCTGGTCGCAACCGCAATCCCTGATACATGCGTTCCATGCATCTCGTCCTCTACAGAACCAATCGTAAATGCATTGCCATAAGGAACATCGGAAATGTCATAGGCGTCATCACCTGTTGCCGTCCTGCCATCGAATTCAAGATTGTACATGGTATTGACCTGTGAACCGTAATATTTGAGTCCGCCCTCAAGTTGCTCATTCACTTCCGCCACATTGCTTCCGTTACTGAGGATCTTCATTAAAAAAGGATTTCTGTCAGCTTCATCCAAGGAGTTAAGATCCGCCATGGTATAATCTTCTTTTCCTAATTTCTCAACAGTTGAATTATGGGCATCATTTAAATAGGTTTTTGTTTTGTTGTAGTACTCATAATTTTCCTTGGCCTCCCCAATTCTTTTCTCATAGTCTTTCTTGACCTTCTGATAGTAATTGAATCCATCCATCTCGGAAGCCCCCATATCTGATCTGGATTTTCCTTTGTATTTGTTGTCAAGCATCTTGTAGATCCTGGTTACTTCAAGTTGCTCAGGTGTAGCTTGTCCTTCACCACCCAAAAAATTCCATCCGTGAATGTCATCAATATAGCCATTGTTGTCATCGTCTTTTCCGTTACCGGCAATCTCATCGGTATTGGTCCATACATTGTCTTTCAAGTCTTCGTGCTCAATATCAATGCCCGAATCAATGACACCAACAATAACGGTTGTTCCTTTTTTGTCGGCAATGAATTCATAGGCCTTTTCCAAACTCATTCCGGGAATGGAATCCTGGTAGATGTCTGCATGCGGCCACTGTTGAATCTCTTCTTCAGTCATGGTTCCTACTTTTGCAGGAATGTTTACTGCGGTTGATGACCCCTGGGGTACGGCAACGCTGTGAAGGTTTTTTGTTGAACTACATCCCGATAGTACAATGGCTAACCCTAAGCCTAGTAAAAAAGTTTTATTCATCATTTATCGTTTTATTTTTATTTAAATATTTCATCGAATTGGAAGGCCTGATCCAGCCGGACTCCTTTTTCGGTGTGTTTTAAGGTGCAAACCTCATGCACTGCATCGTGCTCGAGGAATAAGTAATAGCCCTGATCTGCTGCTGTATTCAGGAATTTCGCCTTTTCGTCCATGGTGACAAGGGGTCTAACGTCATAACTCATGACATAAGGCAGTGGGATATGACCTACTGTTGGAAGCAGATCAGCCATAAAGACCAGGGTTTTGTCCTGATATTTTAAATGGGGAATCATCTGTTTTTCAGTATGACCATCGGCGAAAAGGATGTCAAAGCCCAAAGGACTTTCTTTTAAAAATTTATTTTCAGGAATCGAAACATGATTCAATTGGCCACTGCTTTCTATCGGATTGATGTTTTCCTTTAAAAAAGAAGCTTTTTCCCTGGGGTTGGGCTGGGTGGCCCATTTCCAATGGTTCTCATTGCTCCAGAATCTGGCATTCTTAAAAGCAGGTTCATAACCGGTATGGTCCTTGTTCCATTGAATGCTTCCCCCGCAATGGTCAAAATGAAGGTGGGTCAGGAAAACATCTGTAATATCATCCCTGTGAAAACCGAATTTTTTCAGAGATGCGTCTAGATCTGCATTCCCAAAAGGGAAATAGTAGCTAAAAAATTTGTCGTTTTGTTTTTTTCCTGTGCCATTGTCTATCAAAATCAACCTGTCTCCCTCTTCAATGAGCATGCATCTTAGGCTCATGTCAATCAGGTTATTTGAGTCTGCAGGATTGGTTTTTTGCCAAAGGACTTTCGGGACTACGCCGAACATAGCACCGCCATCTAGCTTAAAGTTTCCGGTTTCGATTGGGTAAACCTGCATGAGCAATTTTTAGAACGTACAAATATGCAAAAAATAGTCTGAAAAAATTGTTAAATAAAACAAAAAACCTCATTGACTTTTACAGATCAATGAGGTTTAATAAAGAGGCGTCAAGCGGATTCGAACCGCTGTACGAGCTTTTGCAGAGCCCTGCCTAGCCACTCGGCCATGACGCCAAAAACGGAGGCAAATTTAATAAAATTTTCATGAAAACGATTAAAAAATCGGCTTATTGTTTCTTTTCAAGCAAATAAAACATCAGGGTCTTTCTTTGTTTGTGCCCGCTCCTTCCTTCTTTGAGATTGTTAATGTCAAAAAGGGCTTTGAATTCTGTTTTAAAATTTCTTTGAACCGCTATCGGGATCGAATCATTGACAAGTAGTCCAAAGCTTCGGTCCTGAGGTAGTTCTTTAGCTGTTTTTACCCTTTTTACAGGTTCTCCAAGATCAAATATCAGTTCAGGAGAAGGAAGGGATGGGTCTGTAGAATAGAGCGGAAGCTCTTTCATTCCTTCCATTTTCCTCAAGGTTTGAAGGCTTAGGTATTGATCATTATCATAGAGCAGGGGTGCCATGGGGAAAGCAAACAGCATGATGCTGCAAGTAAAAAGGATGATTCCGTAAAAACATCTTTCATAATATTTTTTTCTTAGCCAAAGGAACATCATGAGCCCCAGTATGAACAGGGATGCAGAACTCAGAAAATAAGAAACCCAATGTCCCGACAAATTGCCATCAAAATAGAAATAAAGGCCAAAAGGAAAAGCGAGCCCGATCAACCCGATCAGGCCAAAGCCAAAATTGGCCAGGTACTGATCTGCCTTTTTCAGGGAAACAGTTTTATCGATCAGATAATTGATAAAAAAACTTGTATTCATCGCCATTGGAATCAATACAGGCAGAAGATACCGCTCTTTTTTTTCTGGTATCAGGGACAATAAAAATACGGCTGAAAGGGTCCACAGAAGGCTGAAGATGTATTGTTTTTTATTTGCCACCCTTTTGATCATGAAAGGATAAAGCAAGGCGATGAAAGAGAAAAACGTCCAGATGCCGGACTGGGTAAAGAAACTCCAGTAATGGTAAAATGGCTTTACGCTGCGGTTTGACCACGCCAGGGTTTCTTTATCTGCAATAGTGGTCGCAGAAGAAGCGTCCGTAAGATATATATAGATGCCCCAGGTAAAGCCCACCACGGCAAAAATGAGAAGACTGCTGATCAAGGGCAGCCACTTGCTTTTAAAATTTTTAAACTTATATACAGATCCATAGGCTATCAAAAATGGCGCAAACAGGGCAAATAAAGAAACAGGTCCTTTGCTCATAAAGGAGAATCCGAGGAACAAGCCGGCGGCGATCCAATTTTTCCAATTTTTACCATTGGCTTCAAAAGCCATAAAGAACTGATAAATCGCGAAGAGCATAAAAGCATGGGAAAAAATATCCCATTGACCGTTCCTTCCCGAAAAAACGATATAAAAAGAGGTAGAAAGGATCAGGGAAGCAAGAAAAGACTGTTTTTTGTCCTTAAGAATCCGGACCCCGAGAAAATAAAAAGTAAAAATCAGGAAGACCGCCGAAAGAGATGCGGGTAACCGAAGTCCGAACAGGTTTTTTAATCCGAAGAGGCTGGCCGAAAAGGCAGTCATCCAGGTAGGCAGAGGTGGTTTCTCGTACCTGGGCTCAAGATTCATCGTAGTGTGTATCCAATTGCCGTATTCAAGCATTTCACGAGCGGTGATGAAATTTCGGGCCTCCATGATGTTCACCTCAACAATACTTAGATGCGGAAAGAAAATAGCCAGGCAAACCAGGCCGATAGCAATCAGGTAAAACTTGTTATTCATGGCTCGATTTTTTGATCAGACTGATGTTGCGAAAATAAACAATACTTCCGAAAATGTGGCCCGTAAATAATACAGGGTCTTTTCTGAGGATCGCATAAACGATGATCAGTACCGATCCTGTAGCACTCAGGATCCAGAACCCCATTGGCAGGATCGACTCTTTTCTTTTTTCCGAATAGATCCACTGGTAAATGAACCGCAGTGTAAACACGATCTGGGCCACACTGCCCATAATTATGAGCCACAGCGGGATGTCGTCGTTTCTGAAAATCCTTTCAATATCGAATTGGTTATTGTTATAAGTGTACCAAACAATGAGCAGGGGGAAAACAAAAAGAAATATTCGGAAGAACCGGTGCAGTTTTTTCCAGAATCCTTGCATTTGAAGGTTTCGGATATAAATAAAATAGGTCATGACCTGGCCCAGCATGATGGCAAAATCGTCTCTGAACCAACCATAGACAAACAATAAAAAGGAAGCAAGCAGGCTCAACTGCCAAAAAATCAATGGTGTAACGACCTTTTTAACTTTTTCAGACTGGATCCACTGGATCAGCAATCTGGAAGAAAATAGCAATTGAGCGGCAAAACCAATGCTGTATACGACCCAATCACTCATGTTTGTTTTTTTGGAGGGCAGAACTGTCTGCAATATCATAATTGATGTATTTCCTTTTCATCCAAAGGTAAGCGAAGCAATCGGCCAACGGACCCAGCAACCGGTTCCAAAGGTGGTATTTTGCCTCTCCTGCAATACGAGGGAAGTGCTGAACCGGTACCTGCTTGACCCTTCCATTCTGGAGTAGTATCATGGCAGGAAGAAATCGATGCAACCCTTTGAACATGGGAATCCTTTTGGCGTAAGCTGTACGGATGATTTTTAAAGGGCATCCCGTATCATCCATTCCATCATGGGTAAATGCCCTCCTGATACCATTGGCTATGGTCGATGACATGTTTTTTACAAAGGAATCTTTTCGGTTCGAACGAACACCCGTAACGAGTTCATAACCATCAAACTCGGCCAATAAAAGATTAAAATCTGAAGGTGCCGTCTGCAGGTCAGAATCTATGTAACCCACGAGTTCACTTTGCACATGGTCAAAACCGGCTTTGAGCGCTGCGCTCAACCCCCTGTTCTCTACAAAGCTAAGGTATCCGAATCTTGAATCTCTGCCACAGATAGCTGAAATCACCTCCTGGCTTTTATCTGTTGACCCGTCATTGACAAACAAAACATCTGCATCAGCCGTAGAGATTTCCAGGTAATCAGATAATTCCTTTTCTACGCGCGCGAGATTGTCTTCTTCATTGTAGACAGGTACTATAATCGTCAGGGTTTTTTTCATACAAAAGGGGTGGGATTATCTCTTTCTTTCCATGATGATTGACACCATTTCCACATTTCCTCCAATTGGTGGGTTCAGCTTTGAAACTTTGATTTTTGCCTTATCTACCTTGGGAATTTCCTCCATGATACGGTCCAGAATCAGGCTGGCAACGGTTTCCAGCAATTTGGTTCGTATCGCCATGGCTTCTTTAACGATTCTATTCAAGTGAACATAATCAACTGTATCCGTCAAATGATCCGTTTTTGCCGATTTTTTCAAATCTGCTTTTACGGTAAGGTCTACCCTGTAATCTGAGCCGATTTTTCCTTCCTCGACCAAACAGCCATGGTAGGCGTAAACTCTTATATTACTGATTTTAATAATACCCAAGGATCAAATTTTTTTGCAAATATAATTAAACCATTTTCTCCCGGCTCAATATAATGCAAATAAGGCAATTTTCAGGCGGTAAAGCAACTAATAATGAGCATCATCGGGATATTTTGCCATAAATTCTTCCAGTTTGTCAACCATGAATTTACTTCCCGTAAAAATAGGTACACGTTGGTGCAGTTCTTCCGGTTTGATCTCCATGATCCGGCGGTAACCGTCAGTGGCTTTCCCACCAGACTGTTCGGCTAAAAAAGCGATGGGGTTACATTCGTATAATAACCTGAGCTTGCCCTGAGGTGATTTAGAGCTCGTGGGATACATGTAGATACCCCCTTTGATCATGTTTCTGTGAAAATCTGAAACCAGAGAGCCGATGTAACGGGCAGAATAAGGCCTGTTGCCTTCCTCTTCCTGGCAGTATTTTAAATAATCCTTGACGCCTTGCGGAAAATGAATATAATAACCTTCATTAATGGAGTAAATATTTCCGTCATCCGGGAATCGCATATTGGGATGTGACAGGTAATAAGTTCCTGTGGCAGGATTCAGGGTAAATCCATTTACACCATGCCCGGTGGTGTACACCAGCATGGTTGAGGTGCCGTAGACCACATATCCGGCAGCGACCTGCAGGTTTCCCGGTTGTAGAAAATCTTCTTTGGTTACCGGAGTCCCGTTTGGAGAAACACGTCGGTAAATTGAGAAAATAGTTCCCACCGATACGTTTACGTCTATATTTGATGAGCCGTCAAGCGGGTCAATGAGCACAATATACTTGTTGTCATGAGACCTGTTCTTACCTTCGATGACCACAAAGTCATCTTCTTCTTCACTTGCAATGCCACAAACGATTTCGCGGTTCACCAAGGTTTTCATAAAAACATCATTGGCATAAACGTCCAGTTTTTGCTGGTCCTCACCTTGAATATTGGTTTCGCCTGCATTGCCTATGATGTCGACCAGGCCGGCCTTGTTCACTTCGTGATTCACCACCTTACTGGCGAGTCTTATCGAACTTAATAAACGAGAGAGTTCTCCTGATGAATATTGAAAATCATTCTGATTATCAATGATATATTCGCCTAGGGTCTTGTGTCGGTTCATTTTGTGCGCGTTTAGGGGATTGCTATACAAATATGGTTATTTTTGTATACTTTAAAACGAAAATATGAGCATAATATTGAGAGAGGCCAAAAAATCTGATATGAATGCAGTGCTGGTACTGATCAAAGAATTGGCTACATTTGAAAAAGAAGCGGATGCAGTGGAGGTAACTGAGAATGATCTGATCAGGGACGGCTTTGGTTCACGGCCTGCTTTCAAGGTTTTTGTGGCAGAAGAAAATAATAAAGTAATAGGATATATAACTTGTAGTAATAT
>CBDUAP010000090.1:0-11188 GCA_965365165.1 uncultured Flavobacteriaceae bacterium | reverse complement strand
TAGAAATAAAGAAATAGATTACAAATATGACAATAGCCATGATCATGGGCAAACCAAAGCCTCCCTTCCGAATAATGGAACCCAGCGGGGTACCCACGAAAAACAAAACAAGACAGGCTATTGAAAAAGCAATTCTTTTGTGGAATTCAACACTATAGCCATTGATTATTTTCTGCTTGTCTTTTAAGGTTGCTTTAAAACTTTTGAGATTATCAACATTTCCTTGTGCCGCGATATATGCATTATCAGCAACCATCAGCTTGTTCTTATCGTCGAAATTCTCAAACAAATCAGTCTTTATCGCTATGCCTTTGACCGTATCAGGAACCAGCCTGTTGGCCTTTAAGGCTTTGAATACTCTGTCTGCTCTGTTTAAAACAAATTCATGATATGGATTTTGAAGCGAATCAATGTAAAAATCAAGTTGCTTCAAACTCAACATCTCTTTCCCTGTTTTGTATTTGACATCATCCGGATCAAAATCACCGATGGTGGATACATCAATGTTCACTTCGTATTTATCAAAATGTGCCTTTGTAAAAGGGGCCCTTTTCCTTTTTGACCCACTCGTTTTAGTTGTTACCAAATCTTCAGCATAATAACCATCTTCAAGCACAAGTGTCAAATACCGGCTTCCCTCTTCAGAAACAATCTCCCCCCTTTTTGCCGTAATCACCTTATTATTGACATTGTTGGATTTCAGATCATAGATCAGTACGTTTTTGAGCAGGTTTTCATCTTTACCATATTTTTCGTCAAATTTTATACTGAAATTAGGGATCTCGGTATTGAAAGTACCGGGAATCAGGGCAAGGCCAGGTTCCTTCATTTTCATATTGTAAATGAGGTTCTTCGACTTTAATGAAGCATAAGGAAATACATAATTCAAGAACAGGAAATTGGCAAAACTAAGCACGAACATCAGTACAACAAGCGGCCTGATGAAACGCTGCAGAGAAATCCCTGCCGATTTAACAGCTGCAAACTCATAATTTTCGGCCATGCTCCCCAGTGCCATAATAGAAGATAATAGTATTGCTATGGGCAAAGCAGTCGGTACCATCATCAGTGCCATATAACCCAGGAATTTGAGTATAATGACCAGACTTATGCCTTTCCCTGCTATTTTATCAAACTGAAGCCATAATGCCTGCATGATCAGCACAAACAGGATAATGAAAAAAGTAGCTAAAAAAGGTGTTAGAAAACTCTTAAGTATGTATCGGTTTAAGATCTTCATTCAGCGTTACATCAAAAATAGTTGATTCAATTATTTATTGATCATATAGTTTAATTCCTCGTATTTCTTTTCGTCAAATACAAACACGCTCCTGTCAAGATCCTGATTGGTCCTGATATTGCTTGCTGTTAAAATGGTGCGTGTTTTATTGGTTCCCACCTCTATAATCTGATAAATATGATTTGTTTTTAAATCGATTCCAACTAAAATAACGCTTATTTCTGATTCGGAATCAATGGGTGTAAGTTTGACAAATTGTACCTTTTTGCCATTGACCGTCTTTAATTCATCCATCTCATAGGCATAACCAGATTCGTAAAAGGAATAGAATTTAGATGGCCTGAAGGCATTGTCCTGATCAACATCCATTTCAGAAATATTTACCTCCTCATTTTCAGGAATTATCGTATACGTTTTTTCACCGTCAAAAATCTGTTTGGTACCAAAGAGGTTCACAACGTATTTATCGCCTTCGAGCAAAAGATCACCTGACATTTCCTGTTGTACATCCTCTGCCCTGTTGTCGAGGACGTAATCAAAATCCATCGCTACATTCTTGTAACTGCTCATGGTACTTGAGGCTTTGTCCAGCAAAGCCTTTGCTGAAGCATCGGCCTGCCCAAAGCTAACCCCACTAGATAAAAAACCCATAAAAAGGGTTAAAATCCAATGTTTTTTTATTTTAAAATTTTTCATCATCTAATAATTGCTGCAGGGAAGCTAAATCTGTCACCAAGACCTGTCGCGCCTTACTTCCTTCAAACGGCCCCACAATTCCGGCCGCTTCCAATTGATCAATAATTCTTCCTGCTCTGTTATAACCTAATTTTAATTTTCTCTGCAACAGTGAAGCTGAGCCCTGTTGCGCTGTAACCACCAGTTTTGCCGCATCCTCAAAAAGTTGGTCCCTACTTTCAATATCTATGTCAACACCTATACCATTTTCCTCTCCAACGTATTCAGGCAATAAATAGGCACTCGGATAAGCACGCTGAGAACCAATAAAATCTGTCACTCTTTCCACCTCCGGCGTATCTATAAAAGCACACTGAAGACGGGTCAGGTCATTTCCATCAGAAATCAGCATGTCTCCCTTTCCGATCAACTGATCAGCACCCTGAAAATCCAGAATCGTTCGTGAATCAATTTTCGAGGTTACCCTGAAGGCAACGCGCACAGGGAAATTCGCTTTGATAATTCCGGTAATCACATTAACCGAAGGTCTTTGTGTTGCTACGATCAAATGGATTCCAATGGCCCTGGCAAGCTGGGCAAGTCTGGCAATTGGAGTCTCGATCTCCTTTCCTGCCGTCATGATCAGGTCTGCAAATTCATCGATAACCAAAACAATATACGGCAAAAATTTATGACCATTTTCAGGATTGAGCTTTCTTGCAATGAATTTGGCATTGTATTCCCTGATATTCCTTACATATGCATTTTTCAGCAAATCATAACGGTTGTCCATTTCAATACAAAGAGAATTCAGCGTATTGATGACCATGGTGGTATCTGTAATGATTGCCTCTTCCGTATCCGGTAATTTCGCCAGATAATGCCTTTCAATTTTATTGAAAAGAGTCAGTTCCACCTTTTTTGGGTCAACCAGAACAAACTTTACTTCCGCAGGATGTTTTTTGTAGAGCAAAGAAGCCAATACCGCATTGAGACCAACAGATTTACCCTGTCCGGTGGCTCCGGCCATCAATAAATGAGGCATCTTGGCCAGGTCAATGACAAACGTTTCATTAGAAATGGTTTTACCCAAAGCTATGGGCAGATCCATTTTCGTATTTTGAAATTTTTGAGAAGATAAAACTGATTTCATCGAAACGATCGAAGGCTTCTTGTTGGGAACCTCAATTCCAATAGTGCCTCTGCCCGGAATTGGAGCTATGATCCTGATTCCAAGAGCCGACAATGAAAGTGCGATATCATCTTCAAGGTTTTTGATCTTTGAAATTCTTACCCCGGCATCAGGAACGATCTCGTATAGCGTAACTGTCGGTCCGATAGTGGCTTTGATGCTGGAAATCCCAATCTTATAGTTATTCAGCGTTTCAACAATTCGATCTTTGTTGTTCTCAAGTTCAATCTTGTTGATATTGATATTTTCATTGGAATAATCCTTTAACAATTTCAGCTCAGGAAACCTGTACTTGGAAAGTTCCAGTTTTGGATCAAATTCACCAAAATCTTTTAGCAAAGTGTTGGAAAGATTCTCAATAGTGTGTTCTTCATATACCGGTTTTTCAACCTCGATCTCTAAGTCCTCTTCCACTGGAACTTCAACCAAATGCGATTTATTTTCTTTTTCAAAGTCAGGTTCCAGGATAATGGCCTCTTCCTTCTCGATCTTCTCCTCAGGGGAAATGGTTTCAAATGAATCCAGTTCCAACTCTATTTCATCCTCTCCTCCTTCAATAGCAGTATGGGTTATGAATCCGTCATCTGTGACATCTGCATCCAGTTCCAAATCATTTCGCACCCTGACCCTTGGTGCAGGCAACATTGATTTGATTTTTTGAGGGGTAATCCTGAATTTCCAAATCACAAAAACCAGAAAGGTAATTAGAAGCAGTAACAACACTCCTATGCCACCAATATAGATTTGAAGAAATTCGTTTACCTCAAAACCAACCTTTCCTCCAAGTAATGGATATTCGGGCTTGATATAAGCCAAAGCCAGCGACAACCAGACCATGCTCAAAATCCCATTGATCCAGGACTTGTTCAATTGCTTTACAGGGATGTTCAAAATCACATATAAACCTGTGAAAAACAGGAGAATAGGAAATAAAAACGTAGCCAATCCGAATCCGTCATAAACAAAAAAGTCACTCAAATTGGCACCCAGCTTTCCGAGAAGGTTATTGGCACTGAAAGACTTATCTGAAAAATTGGCAAGAATGCTCTGATCTTCTTTCCAATGCATCAGAAATGAATAAAAAGAGATCAGTAAAAATATCGCTGAAGTAAATATAAACACACCAAAAACCAAATGCGTTTGTTGACTTTTTACAAAGCTTACAATACGATTTGGCTTTTTACCTTTTTTCTTATTTTTGGAAATTGGTTTTTTCCTTTTCGACATAGGCCACAAAAATACACAAATAATTTCGGTTTCAAACCTTCAAAATTCATTGAAAAAATAATGAAAATTAAAGAATTTTCGGAAGATAAATAATCAATCCGATAATGATGGCTGAAACAGCTGCAAATGTTACCCCACCTGCAGATATATCTTTGATGAATTCTATCTTTTTATGGTAATCCTCATGGATAAAATCGCATAACTTTTCAACAGCAGTATTTAAGGATTCTGCAACAAGAACCATGCCGATAGCCATTACCTGCAAAATCCATTCAACCCTAGAAATACCCAAATACCACCCTGCAATTGTCATGCAAACAGCAATGAACAACTGGACCATGATACTGTGTTCTGTCGTGATCAGGAGCCAGATTCCTTTCAGGGCAAATTTAAGGCTTCGAACCCTTCCCCTGATAAAACCATTGTCTTTCAGATCCATGGCTGATGTCAATTTGATTTACTTTTCCTGAGGCAAACACCCTATTTCAGGGCCTCCAGTGCAGCTTCATAGTCAGGTTCCTGTGCAATTTCAGGTACCTGTTCCGTATAGGTCACCACCCCCTCTTCATTTACAACCACCACCGCTCTTGACAACAATCCTTTCATGGGACCGTTCTTAATGGTGACACCATATCTTTTACCGAATTTACCCTTAACAAAGTCCGATAACGGAATCACATTGCTGATCCCTTCAGCTGCACAAAATCTGGAATGCGCAAAAGGAAGGTCTTTTGAAACATGCAGTATAACCGTATCTTGAAATTCGGACGCAGCCTCATTAAATTTTCGCATGGAACTTGCACATATTCCGGTATCGATGCTCGGCGTGATATTGAGTAGCACTTTTTTACCTTTATAATGCTTTAGTTTGGTCGTTGAAAGGTCTGTTTTCACCAATTTAAATTTAGGTGCCTTTTTTCCTATTTCCGGTAACTTTCCAATTGTTTTTATTGGATTTCCTTTAAGTGTTATTTTTGCCATAATTTTTGATATTTTTTTTTCTCTATCAAAGTTACATAAAATAAAAAACTCCCTAAACAATTAGGGAGTTTTTGTGTTGAATAAATTATAAATCTTTCCGGGCTATTGATCTATGGATCCCAAAACTCTTTTCATAAATCCGTTCAGAGCCTCTTTTTTAGGGGTGCCTTTCTTCACTTCCCCATGAACTTCAAGTGCCCCGTACATGTTGGATATCAATTCTCCTATAACGTCAAGTTCCTCATCCTTTAAAGAACTCACTTCGGTCAAATCCTCCAATACTTCAATCGCCTCCACAAGAAAGTCTTCGTCATTTTTTTCGATGAAGCCACCCAAGTGCTTTATGATCGGTAATTTCATATCCTTTCAATTAAAGTGTTAAACAACTCATACAATTTCGTGCACAAGTTCCTTCAGTACATCAAATTTATTCGTTTGGGTCTGATTCACCTTTTTCCCGTTAACAAAAGTCGCAAAAGTCGGCAAGTTATCGACCTGGGCCAATTTTCGTGATTCAGGAAATTTTTCTGCATCAACCAATATGAATTGCAAGTCTTCAGATTCTGAAGCCAGCTTTTTGAATTTCGGCTTCATGATACGGCAATTTCCGCACCAGGTGGCCGAATATTGTACCACAACCTTAGGCTTATCCGCAACCATTTGAGACAAGCTGTCTTCTGTTAATTCTATCACCATACTATTTTGCTTTAATGATTTCTGAATTTATTGAATCAAACTTTCGATTAATTTGCACTCATATAAGACGCAACTCCATCTCTGGTAGCTTGCATTGCCTGCTTCCCATCTTCCCAGTTTGCCGGACAAACCTCACCTTTTTCCTGAACATGAGCGTAAGCATCAATCAAACGTAAATACTCATTAACATTCCTTCCCAATGGCATGTCATTGACGCTTTCGTGGAAAATTTTTCCTTCTTCGTCAATTAAATAAGTTGCTCTGTAAGTCACATAAGATCCATCGATCAATACGTTGCCCGTTTCGTCATCATAAGTTTCAGAAACCACATCTAAAATACCCAATTGTGAAGAAAGGTTTCTATTTGTATCTGCTAGCAAAGGAAAAGTAACTCCCTCAATACCACCGTTATCTTTTGAGGTATTCAACCATGCAAAATGTACCTCCGCAGTGTCTACAGAAGCCCCGATTACCATTGTGTTTCTTGCTTCGAATTGAGCCTGAGCATCCTGAAAGGCCCTGATCTCAGTCGGACATACAAAAGTAAAATCTTTAGGGTACCAGAACAACAAGATTTTTTTGCCATTTTTGACTGCCTCTTCAAGAACGTTGATCTTGAATGTATCCCCCATTTCGTCGATTGCATCAACTGATAAGTTTGGAAATTTTTTACCTACTAAAGCCATATTTATTGTTTTTTTATTGATTAATTATGTTCTTTTTAACGGTGGCAAACTTACGCCATATTCTTAGTTGTATTTTGATAGTTGATCTCAAAATTTTATGATGAAATAGATTTTTCCTATTGTATCCGGATAACTCACTAAAGCAAAACCATATAGGAATCGGTTTGAGGTTAAAAATGATATTTACATAAAAAAAATAAGCACTCATATGAGTGCTTATTTTTTTTAATATGTCAGAGCTTACTATAAATGGATCACCTCGTCATAGGCATCAGCAACAGCTTCCATCACAGCCTCACTCATTGTCGGATGCGGGTGGATGGCCTTTAACACCTCATGCCCGGTAGTTTCAAGTTTCCTGCCCAAAACAGCTTCAGCAATCATGTCTGTTACTCCTGCTCCTATCATATGGCAACCTAACCATTCGCCGTATTTGGCATCAAATATAACTTTTACAAATCCTTCTTTGGCACCTGCCGCTGAGGCCTTTCCCGAAGCAGAGAAAGGAAATTTTCCAACTTTGATGTCAAAACCTTTTTCTTTGGCTTGTTTTTCGGTTAATCCCACACTTGCAATTTCAGGGCTGGCATAGGTACAACCAGGAATATTCCCGTAATCTATGGGCTCCGGATTCAAGCCCGCTATCTTCTCTACGCAAGTAATTCCTTCCGCAGATGCCACGTGAGCAAGCGCTGGCCCGGGAACTACATCACCAATTGCGTAATATCCCGGCAAATTGGTTTGGTAAAAGTCATTGACCAAAATTTTGTCTTTGTCAGTCACAATTCCAACCTCTTCGAGCCCCAGGTTCTCAAGGTTTGATTTGATCCCTACAGCTGACAAAATAATGTCTGCCTCAAGGGTAATTTCTCCCTTCTTGGTTGATACTGTCGCGATCACTCCCTTGCCAGATGTATCCACTTTAGTCACACTTGAATCTGTCATTACCTTGATCTTGGATTTCTTCAAAGACCTTTCAAATTGTTTTGAAATCTCTTCGTCTTCAAGAGGGACGATATTGGGTAAAAACTCAACAATCGTAACCTCGGTTCCCATTGAATTATAAAAATATGCGAATTCAACGCCAATAGCCCCTGACCCAACAATGATCATTTTTTTAGGCTGCTCGGACAAGACCATGGCCTGTCTGTAACCAATCACCTTCTTTCCGTCAATCGGGAGAAACGGTAATTCTCTTGACCTCGCTCCGGTGGCAATGATGACATGGTCGGCACTGTATTCTTTTGCAGCCCCTTTTGCATCAGTGACTTCAACTTTTTTCCCTGTCTTAATTTTCCCAAAGCCTTCTATGATGTCTATCTTGTTCTTCTTCATCAAAAACTGAACACCTTTGCTCATGCCTTCAGCAACGCCTCTGCTCCTTTTAACTACGGCCGAAAAATCTTTATCAATTTCCTTTGCTTTTAAACCGTAACTGTCAACATGCTTTAAATACTCATATACCTGCGCACTTTTTAACAGCGCCTTGGTTGGAATACAACCCCAGTTCAGGCAAACACCACCCAATTCAGCTTTTTCAACAACAGCTACCTTAAATCCTAATTGAGAAGCCCTGATGGCAGTAACATAACCTCCGGGTCCACTTCCAATAACTATAATATCATATTTCATATGTTCAAAATGGTTTGATTTTAATAAAAAATACCAGAAACGACTTTTTCATTCATTTTCGGAATGCAAATTTAATCAAATTTTATTGCTTTTACCGGACTAATTTTACTAACTATATAAGAAGGAACGATCAGCATTAAAAGACATAATACCAAAGTACCTGTATTGATCCAGACCAGGGTCGGAATACTGATATGAACCGGGGCCTGATTCACATAATAGGTCTCAGGATTCAGGGTAATCAAGCCAAAATATTTTTGTGCCAGCAATAGGCCCAAACCAACCGCATTACCCCATATCATTCCCTTCCCTATCAGATAGGAAGCATTGTATAAAAATATTTTTCGAATACTCCAGTTGTTATTTCCCAAAGCTTTCAAAACGCCTATCATCTGCGTTCTTTCGAGGATCAAAACCAGAAGTGCGGTGATCATGTTGATCCCTGCAATAAGGATCATTATGGCAATGATCACAATAATATTGGTATCAAACAAACCGAGCCATTCAAAAATTGCGGGAAATTTCTCGGCGGTCGTAAATGCATTCAAAGAAGGATCGATTTGATTATAGACTTCAAAACCAGTCTTTTTTAAAGCATCAAAATCATGAAGGAACAATTCAAAGCCGCCTACCTGGTTCTCATCCCATTTATTGATCCTTTGAATGTGCCTGATATCACCGATGATAAACGCTTCGTCAAATTCCTCAAACCCTGAATCGAAAATACCAGACACCATGAATTTTCTTGAATTGGGCGCCAAATTGGGATCATCCTTAACAAAAAACATATGAAAGGAATCCCCTGTTTTTAATCGTAGCCTCCCCGCGGTTTTAGCAGAGATCAAAACCTCATCGGTGAGTTTATCAGCTATCGTGGGTCCTGTGCCGGAAACAAGGTATTCCTTGAAGAATGACCAGTCGTAGTTTTGATCCACGCCTTTCAAAATAACACCTTCAAACTCATCCGGGGTTCTTATGATACCAGCCTTAGTGGCAAATACCTGGACTTTTTTAATATTTGGGATTTCATTGAAATCAGGGTAAAAATCCTGATTTCTGTCAACAGGTACAACCGTGATCTTAGAATTATTCGCATCGTAATTGCTGATCTGGATGTCACCGTTAAACCCTGAGATTTTTTCCTTGATCTTTTTTTGGAGCCCGACACCAGTGGCAACTGAAAAAAGCATGACCACAATTCCTATGGCAATCGCCAGGATGGAAATTTTTATTATAGGAGACGAAACACTATTTTTGTGCTCCTTGGAAGCGATAATGCGCCTTGCGATAAACAACTCGTAATTCAAAACGATATGAAAAGTTTAATTCAATCCAAAAATACATATTTAATTTTAGTAACTGCATTAATCGTTTTCCTTTTTGCCAAGGGCTCAGATATATCTAAAACGATTAATAGTCAAACACTTACAAAACACAACACCCGTGAGTTGGGACAAGTGAAGGATACTTTTGAGATCATTCCCGCTGCTGATCAGCTTGAGGCCTACCTCCCCTTGCTTGAAGGCAAAAAAATTGCTGTGGTGGCGAACCAGACGAGTGTGATCCGGACCGGGAAACTCAATGATCCTGAAAATTCTTTCAGGCACCTGATCGATACGCTGCTCAGCCATAAGGTAAAAATTCAAAAGGTGTTCGCGCCTGAACACGGGTTCAGGGGAAAGGCTGATGCAGGAGAAGCCGTGGCCCATGATAAAGATACAAGAACCGGTTTACCATTGATCTCATTATACGGAAAGCATAAAAAACCAAGTCAGGAGCAACTTAAAGATTTAGAACTGGTTCTGTTTGATATTCAGGATGTAGGGGTCCGGTTTTATACCTACATCTCAACCCTGACTTACGTAATGGAAGCCTGTGCCGAAAAGGGAATCCGGGTAATCGTGCTTGATCGTCCAAATCCAAATGGCCACTATGTTGACGGACCCGTTCTTGAACCTGAATTCAGCTCATTTTTAGGAATGCACCCAATCCCCTTGGTCTATGGTATGACCATTGGTGAATACGCCAACATGATCAACGAAGAGCAGTGGCTTTCAGGAAAGTTGAAATGCGACCTCAGGGTGATTCCTATTCAGCATTACGACCATAATAAAAATTATAGCCTTCCGATAAGGCCCTCTCCCAATCTGCCCAATGACAAATCAATCAATCTGTATCCCAGTCTGGGCTTTTTTGAAGGCACCATCATCAATGCGGGCAGAGGAACAGAACACCAGTTCCAGCGTTACGGGGCTCCATTTTTTCCGGAATCAGATTTTACTTACCGACCAAAATCAAATTTCGGAGCGCAAAACCCCAAATTCAAAGGTGAAAAATGTTATGGAATGGACCTTCAGAAAGTCCCATGGCTGAGTAAAGTAAATCTTGAATGGCTGATAGACGCATATCAAAAAACCCCCAAAGACAAAGCCTTCTTCGGGCCAACTTTTACCGCGCATGCAGGTAATGAAAAATTACAAAAGCAAATTGAAACCGGTTTAACTGCAGAGCAAATTCGTGCCACCTGGCAGGATGATATCAGTGCATTTCATAAAATCAGGGTCAAATACCTGCTTTATCCATAATGATGGGTTCGAAACTACAGGGGTAATTTTTTCTTTAAATTTTCCACGATGTTGAACACTGCAGGGCAAATTTCGGTGTTTTTCAGGCTAAGGTCCGTCAGCTGCACAAACTTTTTTCTGTTGGTGTGAGGGTATTCACTGCAGGCTTTTGGCCTTACATCATAAATAAAGCATGAATTATCCTGATCTAAAAAATGGCAGGGAGTGCTTTTTAACACCATGTAATCATCCTCATCCCGAATCAAATATTGAGAAATAAATTGCTGCTCTTTCA
>CBDUAP010000089.1:0-11277 GCA_965365165.1 uncultured Flavobacteriaceae bacterium | reverse complement strand
AAATATGCAGCCGTTATTTTGGTTTTGATCTCCTTGGGGGTATATTTTTATCAACCAGGTGAGGAAATAGAAAAGATGCAGGAGATTGTTGCTCCCTCGCTCGATGAAAATTTAAGAAGCCTCCCTCAGGTTGATGATGGTCCAAAAACTGAAGTTGCTACTTCTGTAAAAATTTCAACACCAAAAGAAACTCCCAAAAAGAACGATGCAATTCAATCGAAAAAGACAATAATCCCAGAAGGAGAAATTGCCCTTAAGATCCCTGAAATTGACGTGAAAATGCCAGAAACAATGATAGTTGAAAGGCTCGATACGAATGTTCCCGGAGGATCAATATCTGGCTATGAGGAAGGTTTTTCGAATGAACAAGCCATTGAAGATGAAATAGACCAATTATTGCAGCAATCTCAAATTAATTTAAATAAGGGCAATTCTGAGACTAAAAAAATAGTGAACGCAGGTGCGCTCTTAGACGAAATTGAAGACGATTTGGACAAGGCGCTGAAGCAAAAATTATTTGAGAAAATCATTAAAACAGTGAAAAACCCTAAAGAGGCAGTGACCTATCAAGATAATTAATTCCCGAAAAAACAGATAATGAAAAAAACAATATTCACCTTACTTTTATTGAGCCAGGTTATTTTATGTCAACAGATTTCCGGACAGGAAACGAC
The DNA here is from genome assembly GCA_965365165.1 of uncultured Flavobacteriaceae bacterium. GTDB lineage: Bacteria > Bacteroidota > Bacteroidia > Flavobacteriales > Flavobacteriaceae > Lutimonas. The sequence goes on along the minus strand of CBDUAP010000089.1, from coordinate 10,603 downwards.
AATAGCAACACAAAAAAAAGGAAATTTAGAGCAACAGAAGGAACAGGTTGTTAATGAAGAAAAAGAAGCCCTCAAAAAAGAGGTTGTCGCCATAAACGAACGATTCAATAATGGTGAGATTACTTCAGAAGAGGCTAAAAAGCTAAAAGAAAATGCAGCTGAAAAACACGCGCTGAACATTGAGAATAAAATAGCCATTTTAGAGAATTCTCACGCTTTATCTGAGCGAGAAGGCCTTGTTATAGACAGTGTTGACACCATTGATAAACCTGATAAAGAAATTTCCAGGATTGAAATTAAGGTTTTTGATGAAGAGGATCCGCTGGTCGATATTTATTATGGTCAGCAAAAAAAATACGATAAGAGAACACATTCCAATTTATTGGTGGCCTTTGGTTTTAACAATGCCATCATTGAAGGTGAGTCGATAAACAAGTCACCCTATAAAATGGGTAAAAGTAAATTTTTTGAAATGGGATGGACATGGTCCACAAGAGTTCTTAAGCATTCAAATGCGATTCGTTTCAGATATGGGTTCGCCTTCCAGTTCAATGGCCTGAACCCTACTGATAATATGTATTTCGTGCAGGACGGAGAATTAACCTATTTAGAGGAATTCCCGGGAAGCTTAACAAAATCAAAACTCCGAATGGACAATCTGGTCGTACCTATTCATTTTGAGTTCGGACCCTCCAAAACAATAGACAAAGGAAGCTATTTCAGGTACTCAACGCGTAAAAAATTCAAATATGGTATTGGAGGGTATTTCGGGTTCAATATGCGAACGCGTCAAAAATTGAAATATTCAGAAAATGGATCAAAGCAAAAAGATAAGATTACCCAAAGTTATAATACCAGCAATCTGATTTACGGTTTAAGCAGTTATATTGGAGTTGATGATTTTTCCTTCTATGTGAAATATGATCTAAACAAGATTTTCAATGAACCAAACCCTAAGCAAAACAATATCTCTTTAGGGATAAGATTTGATTTATAGACCTTCCTAACTCGATGTCATGGGTCGCAAGACCCATGCTTTGCTCTCCTGCCCCAAGTATCTTATAAATACTTTCTTGTGCTTTCTTATAAAGTCAAGCAAAAAGAGTACTTTAACAAGGGCCAAATTCAAGAACCTTGAATTTGATTTTCACTTAATTGAGTGTAAAGCCATAATGAATTTGTGTTAAATTTTTGACAAATACCGTCAAACTGTTTAACATATTTCGTATTTTTGTTAAACAAAAATTATCTTCCGGACTATTATGAGACACTTACTTTTGAAAAATAAATTAGTTTTTTGGGCCATTTTAATGCCTTTGTTCATATCCGCACAAGATTTTCAAGGCAAGGCCTATTACAATTCAAAGTCTGTCATGGAACTTGGCAGCTTCGGAGCCACCATGAGCGAGGCCCAGAAAAAACAAATTCAGGAACGTTTGAAAAACAGGCTGGAGAAAACGTATATTTTATCTTTTAATAAGGAAGAATCTGTTTTTAAAGAAGATGAAAAAATTGATGCGATTTCCGGGGCAACAGATACCTGGGGGAAAAATTTTTCTCCGGGCGAACAGTATAAAAATATCAAGGACAAGTCCTTGTTGCAAAAGCAAGAATTTTATGGAAAGCAATTTTTAGTGAAAGATGCATTGCTTTCAATTGACTGGCAAATGAGCTCTGAAACAAAACAGATCGGAAAATACACCTGTTTCAAAGCAACGGCTGAGATTCCGTCTTATGATCTGACTTGGTATGACTTTTCCTGGAATCGCCTGAGAAATAACAATGAAACAAAATCTGACTCCATAAATGGTGAAGAAAAAGAAGAGGAAGAGGTCAAAATGACTGAAGTTGTGGCGTGGTATTCACCTCAAATTCCGGTGAGTCAGGGTCCATTGGAATACTGGGGGCTTCCGGGCCTGATTCTGGAAGTAAGTTATGATAAAACAACCATGTTATGTTCCAAAATTATTATGAACCCTGAGGAGAAAACTAAAATCAAAGCCCCCGATAAAGGAAAAATCGTAAGCAAAAATGAATACCAGGAGATCATATCCGGAAAAATGCAGGAAATGAGAAACAACCGTGGCAGACCGGGGGTTAGAAGAAATTAGATCTATTTTTTTCAATTGAAGCAATCGATGAACCATACCTCATGAAAAAAATAATTTTTGCTATACTTCTCTGCTCCGTAAATTTAACTTTCTCCCAAATTAAATTTGACGGTATCGTAAAAGACAGTATTGGCAGCCCCTTGGAATTAGCCAATGTAATTGCAATAAACCAGGCAACCAAGGCTTTAGAATCTTTTGCGATAACTGATGAAAAAGGTTATTTTTCACTCAAGCTGTTAAAAAACAGCACCTATATATTCCAGGTGAGTTATATAGGAATGAATAGTCTCGAAGAAATCATTCCTACTCAAGAGACAGATGTGACCCGAGATTTTACACTCAAACCAGACAAAGCCTTAGATGAGATTGAATTGACTTATGAAATGCCGGTTACCGTCAAGGGTGATACTATAGTTTACAATGCAGATTCCTTTAAAAACGGCTCCGAAAGAAAACTGGAAGATGTCCTGGAAAAACTTCCTGGCGTTGAGATAAACGAAGAAGGACAGGTTGAAGTAGAAGGTAAGGTAGTTAACAAGTTGATGGTTAACGGAAAAGATTTTTTTGACGGGGACACAAAAATTGCAACAAAAAATATTCCTTCAAATGCAGTAGATAAGGTTCAGGTTTTACGTAATTTCTCTGAAGTCGGACAATTACGAAACGTGACCAATAACAGCGATAATATTGCTTTAAACATTAAACTAAAAGAAGGTAAAGAGAATTTTTGGTTCGGGAATATCAGTGGTGGCGCCGGTTATTCAACAGCAGAAAAAGGGCTTTATCTGCTGCAACCAAAACTCTTTTATTATTCTCCTGAATTCACTTTCAATTTTATTGGTGACGTCAACAATATTGGGGAAGTCGTCTTGACTCCCAGAGATATTCGAGGCTTTGGGGGAGGCTTTAGGATGCCGAGCAGAGCCAGTGGTACAAATTTGAACTTAGGGAATAATGACCTGGGTTTTTTAACCAGTCAAAACAATGCTTTGTCTGTTGAAAATAAACTTGGAGCCACAAATTTCAGCTGGTCGCCAAATGGCGCTTTGGATATCAGCGGATTTGCCATTTATAACAACAGTCTCATTGATTCAAAACAAAGGAGTAATACACAATATACAGATTCAGATCTGGGCATCCCCAATGAAACAACTGAACAGACAAGTCAGGAACGATCCAAACAGGGCTTGTTAAAACTGAGTGCATCTTATCAGCCAAACGTGAACAATCAACTGGACTATGACATCCTGAGTCGCGTTTCAAATGATTCACAGGTTCAGAATTTGTTGTCATCCGTGGTGGGGAATACGTATCAGTTGGATGAAACAACGCCCTATAGCATCAATCAAAATATAAATTTTTACCATACACTGAACGAGAATAATATTTTTGCTTTTGAGGCGCAGCATTTACTAAGAGATGAGGATCCTTTTTATAATGCAATCCTGGAAGATAAGGACAACTACAAAGCCACTGCAGACGATTTAGGGCTCGACCCGAATCAACAGGATTACAATATAGCTCAGGACCGTCGTATAAAATCAAATCAACTTGATGCAAAACTCGATTATTTTTACATAATCAATCCAAAAAGCAATCTCAATTTAACTCTGGGCACCATTTTAAGTCATCAAAAATTCAACTCTGATTTATTTCAATTTTTAGATGACGGTTCTACATTTAACCCTACCCCTGCCTTCAATGACGGACTTGCAAGCAATGATGTTGAATACAATTTTAAGGATGTATACCTCGGGGCCCATTATCGTTTAAAAGCAGGAAAGTTTACTATAACACCCGGATTTTCTATTCATTCTTATGGAAACAATAACATCCAGTTGGGTCAGAAGTTTAAAGACGATTTTTTTAGGATAATGCCTGATTTTGAAACGCGAATTCAATTTAAAAACAGTGAAAGCCTGACCTTTCGTTATAATATGCAAAACCAATTTACGGATGTTACCAAGCTCGCCCGAGGCCTGGTTTTAAATAATTTCAGCAGTATTCAGTTCGGTGAACCGGAATTACAGAATGCTCTGGCTCATAACTTGAGTCTGCTCTATACCAGTTTCAATTTGTTTAATTATACCAATGTTTTCGCCCGAGTGGCCTATACTAAAAATATTGATCAAATCAGGAATGTCACATTTTTTGAAAACGTGATCAACACAAGCACTTTTTTCAATTCAAATTTTGCTGACGAAACCGCAACAGCCTTTGGGCGTGTGCAGCGTACTTTCGGGAAGCTTATCGCATCGGTTAATTTAAACTTGAATTACAGTAAAATAAATCAGTTCATTGAAACCAGAAGGTCCGTCAACACAGGTTTTACACAAAGTTATACTCCGGGGATCCGCACCAATTTCAAAAAGGCTCCTAATGTAAGCATCAAATACAATTACAGGATAGCAACAAACAACCAGGGAACAAATGAAACAACCTTTTACACAAGTGCCCCTTCCATAGATTTTGATGCCTATATCTGGAAGTCTGTGACACTCAGAACAGACTACACCTATACCCGACAAACCTTGAAGGGGGGCAACAGTGGTGATTTTCAAACATGGAATGCGTCATTGGCCTACAGGAAGAACAGAGATGCCAAATGGGAATATGAAATAGTAGCGACCAATTTACTCGATATTGACTCAAAGCTGACCAACACGGCTACCAACCTTTTTGTTTCTCAATCCCGGATTTTTATTCAACCCCGTTTGATCACCTTCAGATTACGATATGAAATTTAAATTACACTATAAGAAAAAGGAGGTTTTATTTCACTGGTTTTTTGGTTTGATCTTTATTTTATCTTCTTGAAACAATACCTTTGTGTTTTCAAATTCAATACATGAAATTATCAAGTTTTATAGCCTTAAAAACACAGCTTCCTGCAACAGGAATAGCCAATACGATTCGATTGATCAATGAAGATTGCACCGTCCCTTTCATTTCACGTTATCGAAAAGAACTCACGGGCAATTTAGATGAAGTCCAGATTGGTGACATTTTAAAATTTAAGCATCTTTTTGAGGCCCTTGAAAAACGCAAAAGCACTATTTTAAAAGCCCTTGAAGAACAAGAAGAACTTTCGGATGATTTAAGGAGCAAAATTGAAGCCACGGGAGATCTTACTACGCTTGAGGACCTCTATCTGCCATTTAAAAGAAACCGAAAGACCAAGGCTGAGAAAGCCCGTAACAACGGATTGGAACCGCTAGCGAAGATAGTGATGAGTCAAAAGGCCGGATTACTTGAATCCATTGCGTCACGGTACATCAATGATCAGGTGACAGATCCGGAAAGCGCACTGGAGGGGAGCCGCCATATTATTGCCGAATGGATCAATGAAAGGCAGAGCATAAGAAATAAAGTCCGCTGGCACCTCAACAAATTCGCTCGCATTCACACCAAGGTCATCAAGACGAAAGCCGAAAATGAAAAAGCCCTTAAGTTCAAAAATTATTTTCAGTGGGAAGAGGAACTCAGTTCCTGCCCTTCACATAGGTTACTGGCAATTTTACGAGCTGAAAGAGAGGGATTTATCAGGGTGAAAATTGAGATAGATCACGAAAGGGTTCTGAAGGAGATCAAAGAAAAAGTGGTTCACAGCCAAAACGACTCCGCAGATCAAATCATACTTGCCATTGAAGATGCTTATAAAAGATTGCTCTACCCTTCTTTGTCAAATGAAGTACTGCATGACACCAAAGAAAAAGCAGATGATAAATCGATTCAGGTTTTTGCCAATAACCTCAGGCAATTGTTGCTCGGAGCACCATTGGGGGAGAAAAGAATTCTGGCCATCGACCCGGGATATCGTTCGGGTTGTAAGCTGGTCTGCCTGAATGCCCAGGGAGGCCTTGAATACAACGAAAATATTTACCCCCACGCGCCTCAAAATGACCGTAAAGGTGCCATGAGAAAAATAAGCTCCCTGGTGGATGCCTACAAAATTCAGGCAATCGCCATAGGCAATGGAACCGCATCAAGAGAAACAGAGGCCCTGATCCGCAAGATGCATTTTAATAAGGATATTGAAGTATATGTGGTCAATGAGGCAGGAGCCTCAATTTATTCAGCCTCTAAAATTGCCAGGGAAGAATTTCCTGATTATGACGTCACCGTAAGAGGCGCTGTATCTATTGGTCGAAGACTGGCAGATCCGTTGGCAGAACTGGTGAAGATAGATCCCAAATCAATAGGGGTAGGTCAGTACCAGCATGATGTGGATCAGAACAAATTGAAAAGCAGTCTGGATGCGGTTGTGGAGAGTTGTGTCAATACCATTGGTGTCAATATCAATACGGCCAGTGTTTCTTTATTAAGTTATGTGTCAGGAATAGGTGAAAAACTAGCCGAAAACATTGTTGCTTACAGAAAAGATCAGGGAGCTTTTACATCGAGATCAGAAATTAAAAAAGTTTCCAGATTGGGTGAAAAGGCTTTTGAACAGAGTGCCGGATTCCTGAGAATTAAAAATGCTCCTAACCCACTTGATGACTCTGCGGTGCATCCTGAAAGCTATGGTTTGGTAGCCAAAATGGCAGGAGATTTAAAGAAGACTATAGCAGAATTAATCGGCAATAAAGAGCTGCTCAAGCAGATTGATCTAAACAAATACTGTACGGAACAAATAGGCTTGCCCACCTTGAAGGATATCATTCACGAGTTGGAAAAACCGGGACTAGATCCGAGAGAAAAGGCGAAGGTGTTTACCTTTGATCAAAATTTAAAAAATATTGATGATCTAAGAGAGGGACAATTACTTCCGGGAATTATCAATAACATTACAAACTTTGGTTGTTTTGTGGATATAGGCATCAAAGAAAATGGACTGATCCATGTGTCTAATTTGTCTGAAACTTTTGTAAAAGATGTCAATGAGATTGTTCACCTGCACCAACAAGTAATTGTCAAAGTGCTGGAAATTGATAAAACCCGAAAACGAATTCAGCTTTCTCTACATAAAAAATTATAAGAAATCACTAACTGATCAACGCCAGTTCAACCGTTTTTTCAGCGTGAATTTTAGTCGTATTAAAAAGTGGCATATCTGTATCTTCAGGCCCAATGAGAAGAGGGATTTCAGTACAGCCTAAAATGATTCCTTGAGCGCCTTTGGCTCTTAAAGTATCGATAATTTCCAAATAGATTCTTTTTGAAGACAATTGTAGGTCTCCTCTGACCAACTCTTTGTATATGATATCATGAACCAAATTACGCTCTTTTTGATCAGGCACGATCACATCTATTCCTTTGTCAATCAAGATGTTTTTAAAAAAATCCTTTTCCATGGTAAATTTGGTACCCAGTAATGCCACCGAATCAAGTTCCGCTTCTTTGATCTGATCGGCTGTTACCTCTGCAATATGAACAATAGGAATATTTGTTGCCTGCTCAATAGCTTCTACACATAAATGCATGGTGTTGGCACAGATCATCAACAGTTCAGCCCCAGCATCTTCAAGCGATCTTGCCCTTCTGATCATCAATTCATCCAGTGCCTTCCAGTCATCTTTTGCCTGAAGCTCAGCAATTTCAGAGAAATCGACTGACTCAATGACGCAATTTGCCGAATGCAAACCTCCAAGCAAAGCCTTCACTTTTTTATTGATCAACTCGTAGTACAGCAATGTAGATTCCCAACTCATTCCTCCAATTAATCCTATTTTTTTCATAAGGCTTGTTTTTTGTCAATGGATCCATCGCTAAAATTAACGACAGATTGCCTTTCTCTATTTACTTCTAATCGTGTTACATCGGGCCTGGAATAATGGCCCACGGCGTCAAAATTCTGTCGTTCCTCCAAGACCCTATTGTAATCAATCTCATGGATAATAAGTCCTTCTTTACCAATTACAGGCTCAACGAGCCATTCTCCATCAGGTCCTGCAATACAGGATCCTCCATTTGCAAGAATATCAGGGCAATTTTCAAGTATTTCTTCCAGGTAGGGAGTATCTTCAGGAAAATCTTCCCTTTTCATCAAAGAAGATACTGAAACAACAAAAGACCTTGATTCACGAGCTATAAATCTTGTAATGTCTTTTGTATTATAATTAGATCCTGGCCATACGGCTATATGCAGATTCTCTCCCAAACCATACAAAGCCGTTCGAGCTAAAGGCATCCAGTTTTCCCAACAATTTAAACCTCCAACTGTAAACTTTTTTAACCCGTGTACCCTTAAACCATGTCCATCTCCGGGAGACCAGGTTAATCTTTCATCGTAGGTAGGTTGTAATTTTCTATGCACCGAGCAAATTTTCCCCAAGGCATCAATATAGACCAGGGAACAATAAATACTATGACCCCCTCTGTCAAGAGGTCTTTCAATAATTCCAAGATAAATAGCCATTTTATGCTCTTTGCATACTCTGCAGATTTCATCCAAATCTCCAGCCTCTATCTGAATCGCATTTCGAACATAGTGCGCATGTATTTCCTTCTGCATTTTAGTATCAAAAGCTGTCGCATTAGTAAGTCCTAACCAAAAAGGATAACCCGGTAATACACCTTCCCCAAAAACAAGTAGCTCACATTGCTGATTGGCAGCTTTCTTAATTTGCTTTATTATCTTATCAATGGTTCTTTCCTTATCTAACCAAACCGGGGATATTTGAACCATTCCTATTTTTAGCTTAGTATCTGAATTTCCCATGTTACATAGTTTATCTGTATTTTTCTGGTGATTATGATATTTAAAATCTTTTCTAAGATAGTAAACTCTCCTTTCGAAACCTCAATATCCAAAATGAAAAAAATAAGTATCTTGTTGCTTTCAAAGAACAATTTATGAAGTATCCATCTTTTAGAATCCTTTATTTTCTGTCGTTATTTTTATTTGTTTCTCTTGGTCTTAATGCTCAAGATGTTACAACTAAAACTGACAGTACCAATGTTTCTAAAGAATCGATTTCAATTGGGGACATCTCTGAGGAATCAGAAAAATTAGGTCAGCAAATTTTGAAGTTAAAAGGGACTCTGGAAAAGAGTTCACGCATTGCAGAAATTGATTCCATTGTTGGAGCTACTGCACCTGAAATAATTGCGTTGGTTGACTCTGCATTTTTAAAACGAGAGGATGTTACACTTAGAGATTTAAAAGTACGAAAAGTTGAATGGAGCAATTATAAGGACGTCCTAAGTGAATATCAGGAGATCGTAAAGAACAGGTCAGAAGACATTAGTAAAATCATCAACGATGTTTTTTACGATTTAAACCGATGGGAAAACACAAAGGATCAATTTGCGGATAGAAATGATTCAAAAGATATGGTTGAAAGTCTAGACAACGCTATCAATGCTTTGAATGATATCATGACATCAGCTCATACACGTTTAGACAGTATTTTTATTACCCAAAAGAAAATTACTGATCTGGTACTGGTTGTCGATGAAGAGATCTCTCATATTGAGTCTGCACAAAACCAACGTCGTAAAGATTATTTTGTTTTTGATAACCCTCCTATTTGGAAAGGAAGTAAAAAAATAATGGTTAGTGATAGTATAGCTACCGAATCATTATCCACTTATAACTTAATTCATAATGGAATAAAGGAAAATAAGAAACAGTTTATGGACTTTTTTAATTTAAATATTAAAATTGTAGTTCTACAAATCGTGTTCTTAATTTTATTATTGTCATTCCTGATCATTGCGAATAGAAAATGGAAACGGGATATTTTGTCAATAGAAAACCCCATTGAAATTCAGGCCAATACAATACTGGTAAACCCATTTTTGACGACGCTTTCTGTAGGTGTGCTTGTATCAGCTTTTTTTTACAACTCAATGGTCCCGGCTTATGCTGAATTTCATATCATTATCGTTCTATTTGCCACAGTTTTATTGCTTCCTAAAGTAACCGATAAAAAACTCAGCCCTTTTCTCTGGCTCCTTTTTTTGGTATATCTGATCAATACCTTTGAAGCGTTTATTGGGGTCAAAGCGAATCTGGTTAGGTGGTTGCTCATTATTGATGCAATAATTCTAATTGTATCTCTTTTCATAGGGCTAAAAATAGTCAAGGCAAGCCCCGAAAAATTTTCACAAATCAGCAAGTTTTTTGGGTTTGTTGCCAAATTGTTCATGCTATTACTTGTTCTTTCGATTGTCGCCAATATGATTGGAATGGTAGCTTTGTCAAATTATATTACAAAAGCTGTTATAACATCATTGTCCTTTGGTGTTGTTACTTATTTAGCAGTAAAAGTATTCACCAGTATTGTTATACTAATTTTTAAATTCAGAGCATCTACCAATATTCAAACTTTGACTACTATGGTCAAGGCCACGCATCAAAGAATAAGGCCTTTATTTAATTTTATAGGCTTACTCTTTTGGTTATTTTTTACACTATCGGGTTTTGAATTATATGATTTCATTATCAATTGGTATACTGATCTAATCGGTATGGAGTGGCGGGTTGGTGAAATGACCATTTCTCTTGGTGGAATTTTGGCTTTTCTTGGCATCTTTATTTTTGCTTT
>CBDUAP010000088.1:0-11829 GCA_965365165.1 uncultured Flavobacteriaceae bacterium | reverse complement strand
CTCGATTTGATCGAACCCTTTACCCTCGTGGTGGTCAGCTGGGAAAAGGAATTGGGTTTGTTCGAATTTGTTTGGGATGGAGATCACAGGCATTTCAGACAAATGGATTTAAAACCAGCCATCTGGTCGTCGTCAACCCTGTATAATGATCGAATGAAGGAAATGAGGGAGCGTTGGTTTGGGCATTGGTTGAATGAAGGGGAAATCTCTCCCGAAAGCATACTCGGTTTTCATAAAAATGCAGGAACGGGAGATCCGGAAACTGATGTATTTATGAAGCGCGAACGGGTAGGAACAGTCAGTATCACCCAGGTCGTAAAAAACGAAAACCAGGTCGATATGCTTTACGAACCTTTTTGATCAGATCATAAAAGCGAGGAAAGAGATAATGACTCCACCTATTGCGGCCAATATCACAAAGAAAAAATTCAGCATTAGGTATTTGATCAAAGTTTTGAACCATCCCTGTTTGTAAAAGGTTCTCAATGCCATATAAAGATAAATCAGGAAGAGCGGTAAAAATATCCAAGGCACCTTTTCCGAATTCACGATCCGTCCCAAAATAATAAAGAGTAAAAGGAAAATAAAAAAGACAGTTTGGGTGTGAAAAACAAATACCAGGTGTTCCGTATAATTGAATTTACTCCTGATATATAATAATGCCACGATCATGGTGAAAATAGGCAGTAACAAGAACAGGGCCACTGAAACTCTTGACAGGATCCGATCCTTTAATTCTTTTCCATAATTCTGGGGATCCTTAGCCGCTTCATTCCAGTCTTTTGATTTGCTGTACAGGAATACATTCCAATAGCTTTTTTCATATTGAAGATCATCCAGAGCCTTCAAAACATCTACCTCGGGTTCTTTCTTTTCATAATCCATAAAGATCGTGACCTTTTTTAAGGCTCCTTCCAGTTTACCTTTTGTAGCCACTTTCCTGGATCGGATCATCACTGAGGCAGGAATGGTATAGTCTATATTTTGGTCGTTCAGAATTTCCTGGATTCGCGACGTTGCCAGGTCTTTTAAAACATTGTATTTTGAAATTTCTGCCCATCCTTCTCCCACTTCGCTCCATTCGTCTACCATGACGTCTTTACCGGGAATATCAAGATTTTTGATTTTGAGGCCAATCGTCCTCAGCATAGATTCCATGACTGAATCCTTTTCTTGCGATGAGCTGTTCTTATTTTTGAAAACAAGTAGCGCACCTGGAGCAGCAATGAGTGAATCTACGTATTGAAGTAAAATTTTTTCGTGCTCTTTCAGGGAATCCTTCATTGTAGTATCGTTCGTCTGTAATACCGTTTGGTACTTATCAATTTCCTGAGTGATATTTGACCTGGTAACAGAGTCCAATCCCAATTCGGGATTTTGGATTTCTTTCAGTGTGCTCTTCTTGATCGTATCGAAGGCCAGGATCGCATTATTTCTGCTCAGCTCACTTAGAGTATCATTTGACTTCTCACCTCCGGGTTTATATTGATCAATCGTTTTAAAAATACTGAGGATTAAAAAAAACAGTATGGTAATCTGCAAGTACAATTGAAAAGGATTCACATAACTTATTCTCTTTCCTGAAACATATTGTTTAGATACGAAACCTGGTTTAAAGATCAGTGGGATGACAGTTTTAAAGAACCGGTTGTCAAAAGAATAAAAATCTTCGAGATAGGCAGAAAAATATTGTGCCAGGCTGATTTTTTTCATATCATTCACCTGACCACAATTCGGGCAAAAATTGTCTTCATAGGAAATAGGACTTTGACAATTCAAACATTCATTTCCACGGATATTCTTCGTAAATCTTGTAATGGATTTCATAAAAGATGCACTTGAACCATGAAATAAAAGTAGTCAAATTAATTAAAAGTGGCAGGCAACATCAATTGAAAGGTCGGAATAAGCACTTTGAACTTTTCAGAGGTTGAAAAATTGATCATCTCATAATAGCCATTCATGGATCCGATTGGAGAAACAAGAAAACAGTGTGACGAGTAAGTGTAGGCCTCTTTGGGTTTGAGGATCGGTTTTTTACCTACAACACCCTCACCCTCAACAATCTCTAAGTTATTGAGTGAGTCAAAAATATTCCATCTTCTGTTGAGTAATTGCACTGTGTCGCTACTTTGGTTCTCAATGGTAATGCTGTAGCTAAAGGCATAGTATACCTTAGAATTCTGATACCTGTTTCCTTCAAAATTCGTGGTGATTGAAATTTTTATGCCCTTTGTAACTTGTTGAACCATAGCTTGTCAATAACTTTAGTTGACGGTACAAAGATAAGAAATATTTTAAAAAATAGATGACTTTCCAGCTAATGTATCCTCGGCAAATTCGGCAATGCTCCTTTTTTTTAATTCAGAAAGCATCCGTTCCTTGAATTCAGCATTGAGATGATGAATGGCGCAGGGGTTATCATCGCTGCAAGAAGGTAATCCCAGAAAACAGGTTTTAAAACTCCCCAAGCCATCAATACAGGCTATGATAGAAAGAAGATTTCCGGATAATTGTTTTTCTGTAAGATAAAATCCCCCATGGGGTCCTTTGGCCGAACTGATCAGATTTTCTTTGCTCAGATGCTGAAATATTTTAGCAAGAAAAGGAAGTGGTACCTTGATATTTTCACCAACTTCTTTAGATCCCAATTTGTTTGTTTTAGAGGAATTCATGGCCAAATAAATGACTCCTCTGATGGCGTATTTGCTTTCTTTGTTTAGCATGTACAAATATATAAAAGATTAAATTATCTTTTATGTGATAAATATCATGTTTTAGGTTACTAATGTTACATATTTTTGTCCTTATATCCAAATACGAATTTTATATAACTTAATTCTTTAGATTATGAAAACCAGAATATTCTTTATGACATTATTATTTCTTATACCATTTGTTTCCTGTAAAAAGGAGACAGCCGGCAGCGAAAGCAATACGTCCAGTGTAACTGAAACAAAGACGCTCTCGGGCCAGGCCGCGGTGAAGGACAGTGAATCAGATGCAAATGCACTGCAAGTGGCAAAATCAATAGAAGATTTCAGCACTTTGGTTGCTGCCATTGAAGCTGCAGGAGTTGAAGATGCGGTGGTTAATGCAGGCCCACTGACAATCTTTGCACCTTTAAATACGGCATTCGACAAATTGCCGGAAGGCACCGTAGAAAATCTTGTGAAGCCCGAAAATAAGGCAACTTTGGCATTTATATTGACAAACCATGTTGCTCCTGCCAATTTTCCTGAGAAGCAATTGATCAAAGAGGCCAGAAAAGGAAGAAAACTGTATATGGCATCAGGAAAATACCTGGAAGTCGAAAATAAGGATGGAGAAATTTATGTAGGAGGAACGAAAATCTTAAAAACTGTGCAGGTAAGTAACGGTTGGATACATGTTGTTGACGACGTTTTGGTTCCGGCAGAATAAAATTATAAATAAGGAATTAACTAAAAACGAAAAAATGAAATTTAAATTAATAATATCTATGGTCCTGGCTCTGAGTCTCGCCAGCTGTGGCGGAGGAGATAAACAGAAAAAAGACACTTCTGTGGCCCCAGCTGCAGAAGAGGTACAATCTCAAGAGAGTTCAGCAGACCCAATGTCAAATAAAGGAATTGGACCGATTACCAGCGTGGCACTTGGAGAAATTGACCAGGCTATGGTAACCGAAGGAGAAGTTATATTCAAAGCCAAATGTACTGCATGTCACAAAATCAGTAAAAAGTTTGTTGGACCGGCATTAAAAGGAGTCACTCAGAGAAGAAGTCCCGAATGGATCATGAATATGACGATGAACCCCGAAGAAATGATAAAAAAAGACCCGATTGCGATGCAGTTGTTGGCAGAGGCAAACGGAGCTCCGATGGCTAATCAAAATTTAACTGAAGAAGAGGCGAGAGCCCTTTTAGAATATTTTAGAACAAAAAATTAACCGACTTAAATTTTAATAATTATGAAAACAGTGTTTAAATATTTCATTACACTTACGGTACTTTCCTCATGGATGGTGTCGTGTGGTGACATGAATTCAGGTAAATCATCCAGTCAAGGTGCATTATCAGGCAATGCAGCTGAGAAGGTATATGTGGCTCCGGGAGAGCATGATGATTATTATGCTTTTATATCCGGGGGCTTTAGCGGTCAGCTTTCCGTTTATGGATTGCCTTCAGGCAGATTATTTAAAATAATTCCTGTCTTTTCTGTCGATGCCGAAAAGGCCTGGGGATTTAACGAAGAAACAAAACCTATGTTGAATACTTCACATGGTTTTGTTCCATGGGATGATTCTCACCACCCTGATATTTCCCAGACCGCTGGTGAATTGGATGGGAGATGGGTATTTATCAACGGGAACAATACACCTCGTATTGCAAAAATCGATCTGACGACCTTTGAAACCACGGAGATTATTGAAGTACCAAATTCAGCAGGTAATCACAGTTCTTCTTTTGTAACAGAGAATACGGAATATGTAGTGGCCGGAACAAGGTTTTCTGTTCCTTTTCCACAAAGAGATATGCCAATTTCTGAATACAAGGGAAATTTTAAAGGTGCCTTATCTTTTATTTCCGTAGCTCCTGAGGATGGCAGGATGGATATAAAATTTCAAATTATGATGCCTGGGTTTGATTATGACCTTTCTCATCCAGGAAGGGGTGCATCTCACGGATGGTTCTTCTTTTCAACATATAACACAGAAGAGGCCAATTCATTGCTTGAGGTCAACGCTTCTCAAAATGACAAGGATTTTATTGCAGCCGTCAACTGGAAAAAAATTGAAGCTTATGTGAACAACGGTGGCGGGAAAATGGTACCGGCCAATTATGCGCATAACGTTTATGATGAAACGACTCATATGGCGACATCTACCATGAAGAAGGAAGTACTTGTTGTAGATCCAACCGAGGTTCCGGGTGCCATTTATTTTATGCCAACCCCAAAATCTCCGCATGGATGTGACGTGGATCCTAGCGGTGAATACATTGTTGGAAGTGGAAAGCTCGCAGCTGAATTGACAGTTCACTCGTTCAGTAAAATGCTCAAAGCTATTGAAAATAAAGATTTTGACGGAGACGCCTATGGCATACCGATTCTATCTTATGAATCGACCTTAGCCGGTGCTGTGAAAAACCCGGGTCTTGGGCCTCTTCACACTGAGTTTGACGGAAAGGGAAATGCCTATACTACTTTCTTTATTTCATCAGAAGTTGTTAAATGGAAATTGGGAACATGGGAGGTTCTTGACAGACAAAAAACATTTTATTCTGTGGGTCACCTGATGATTCCTGGAGGAAATTCAAGAAAACCTTTTGGCAAATATGTGGTTGCGATGAACAAAATTACAAAAGACAGATATCTTCCTACTGGTCCTGAGGTTACTCAGTCAGCACAGCTGTTTGATATTTCAGGAGATAAGATGGAATTGTTGCTCGATTTTCCAACGGTAGGGGAACCCCATTACGCGGCTGGTATCGCAGCAGATATTGTAGCCAAGAATTCCAAAGAGTTTTTCAAACTTGAGGAGAATCAGCATCCTTATGCCGTTAAAAGTGAAGCAGAGGCCAAAGTGGTAAGAGAAGGTAATGTGGTTCATGTATATATGACCATGATTCGATCACATTTTGCCCCAGACAATATCGAGGGTATTCAAGTTGGTGACAAAGTGTATTTCCACTTTACAAATCTTGAGCAGGATTATGATCAGCCACATGGCGTATCAATGATTGGCGCCAATACTTCTGAATTGCTGATCATGCCGGGTCAAACGGAGTCATTTGTCTGGGAACCCAAGCAAGAAGGTGTATGGCCATTCTATTGCACGGATTTCTGTTCAGCACTTCACCAGGAAATGCAAGGTTATGTGAGGGTATCTCCAAAAGGTTCAAGTGTTCCGATCTCTTACACCCTTGACGGTGACCCTGTAGACATAGAATAATATTAAAATTGAGGTTAAGTTAATTATTGTAGAAAACGGGCAGGGTGTTTTAAACTGTCCGTTTTCATTTAAAACCCGAACAAGCATCTTTTCATAAGAAAATAGAAATGCTAATTAAATAAAAACGGTTTCTAATTCATAAAGCAATCAAATTCATGAAAAAATCGAAAATTTTAATGATCACCGGGCCTTTATTGATGTTGGGTCTTTTTGTATTCCCCCTGTGGAACATCACCCTTGAGGCTCCTCAGTATCCCAAGAATCTGGGGATGAACATCCACATTAATAAATTTACCGATGTACAGGAATTTGATATAAAGAATATCAACTTGATGAATCACTATGTAGGAATGAAATATATACCGGAAACAATTCCTGAGTTTACTATTTTTCCTGTTGTTATTTTGGCCATGACCGTTTTAGGGGTTCTCATCGGATTTTTTACCAATTATAAATGGTTTTTAGTATGGTTTTTACTGATGACCGCATTGGGGATTGCCGGAATGTATGACTTTTATCTATGGGAATACGATTACGGGCACAACCTTGACCCTAAAGCCATCATGAATTTTAAGAACCCGGATGGTAGCCCCATGGGTTTTCAACCCCCGCTTTTCGGGACCAAACATATTCTTAATTTTATTGCGCATTCCTACCCCAGGATGGGGGCATATATGATGTTTACGGGAATGATAATGACATTAATCGCATTTTTTATAGGCAAGCGAGAAGCCCGTAATGAATTATAAATCATTTTAAAGAGCAATTTCCTGTGTCATAATTTTATGTATATTGGATTTACTCTAACCTAAGAACTAAAAAAATCATGAAGAAAGTAATCCATATTGCTTTTATAATCGTTTTATGCCTTTTTTTCTCATGTCGTATTGAACCTGAGCAGATCAGTTATGGAACTGACGCATGTTCATTTTGCAAAATGACGATAGTTGACCAACAGCACGCTGCCCAATATGTTACAAAAAAAGGAAAACAATTTAAGTTTGACGCCATAGAATGTATGGTAAACGACATTGGAGAGCAGGAGGCTGATTATGCGGAAATCTTATTGATTGCCGATTATATGCAGCCGGGATTGATGCATCCTGCCAAAGAGGCAACGTATCTGATCAGTAATAAAATCAAAAGCCCCATGGGAGCCAATTTAACAGGTTTTGCTTCTGCCCGGCAAGCCTTGGAGGCTCAAAAAGAAAACGGAGGCAAACTTTACTCCTGGAAGGAACTACTTACAAAATTTGATGCTGAATAAATGAGGTTAGCAGGACTTTTTATCATATTGGTTTTATGTTCCTTTATTTCTCATGGGAAACAGATTGAGGTTTGTGGTTCTTGTGATATAAGGAGTATCAGTGAGGCTATTGAGCAGGCTGTAGACGGAGATGAAATACTGGTTAAATCAGGCGTTTACAAAGAGCATGGCATTCTGGTAGACAAGTCGGTCAAGATTCTCGGAGACGGTATGGCCTTGGTTGACGGTGAATTCAAGGAAACCATTTTTCGCATCACGGCTGATGGTGTTACTGTTAGTGGGTTGGAGATCATCAATGTAGGTCAGAGTTATACCAAAGATTTCGCAGCAATTCTCGTATCCGGTTCAGATGAGTTTATTATCGAAAAAAATGTATTTAAGCAGGTGTTTTTTGGAATTCTTGTCGAAAAATCAAAAAATGGTATCATTCAGCATAACAAAGTGAGCTCCAATGCAGTTTCACAATCGAATTCGGGCAATGGAATCCATTTGTGGCACTGTTCGAATATACAGGTTTCCCATAACGAATTAACGGGGTTACGGGACGGTATTTATTTTGAATTTGTAAAGGAAAGCAAGGTTTTTGACAACAGGAGTTTTGGCAATTTGAGGTATGGATTGCATTTCATGTTTTCTAACGATAATGCATATTATGATAATGTGTTTAAAAATAATGGCGCTGGCGTTGCCATCATGTTTTCAAAATTTGTGAAAATGTATGACAACCGATTCGAACAAAATTGGGGGACGGCATCTTATGGCCTGCTGTTGAAGGAAATTTACGATGCCGAGATTACAAATAATGTTTTTGAAAAAAATACAATTGGGATCAGTGTAGACGGATCTACGAGAATCAATTATACCAATAATACCTTTTCTAGAAATGGATGGGCGGTGACCATTATTGGCGCCTGCTATGAAAATGTGTTTTCAAAAAATAATTTTCTGAACAACGCCCTGGACCTTAGTTATAACAGTAAGATCAATACCAACCGGTTTGAAAATAATTACTGGAGTGAATATGCCGGTTATGACCTCGATCGAAATGGTATTGGAGACGTTCCTTACAGACCCGTAAAGCTGTTTTCGTATATTGTTCACAATACACCGGAAACTATTATCCTGTTAAGAAGCATGTTTGTGGATATCATCAATTTTTCTGAAAAGGTATCCCCTGTTTTTACACCGGATAACCTGATTGACAGCAACCCTTTAATGAAAAGGATTTATGATTAAAATAAATGGTTTACATAAAAAATTTGGCAGGTTGACCGTACTGGACGGTTTGGACCTGGATATAGGTTCCGGAGGTATTTTTGCTATTCTAGGGCCTAATGGTTCAGGAAAGACGACCTTGATCAAAAGTATTTTGGGGATGGTGATTCCTGACCAGGGAGATATTGAATTGGAAGGTGAAATGGTCCGAAACAAATGGAAGTACAGGAACAAGATCAATTACCTGCCGCAAATTGCTAATTTTCCGGCCAACCTGACCGTCAAGGAGTTGATTAGCATGGTCAAGAACTTGAGGCCCAAGGAAGCAAATGACCTGCAATTGATAGAGCTGTTTGACCTGGATCAGTATTTGGATAAAAAACTGGGAAACCTGTCTGGAGGAACAAAACAGAAAGTCAATATTGTCCTCACCTTCATGTTTGAAAGTGATCTCATCATTCTGGATGAACCCACAACAGGATTGGATCCGATCTCATTGATCCACCTGAAAGAAATCATTCAGCTTCAGAAGCAGCAGGGAAGAACCATCCTGATCACTACCCACATCATGAGCTTTGTCGAAGAGGTTGCCGATGAGATCGTTTTTTTGCTTGACGGAAAAATTTATTTTAAAGGGAGCTCAGCTCAACTCAAAGAAGAAACCGGGCAGGATGATCTGGAACATTCAATCGCTAAACTGATTTCAAAGGAATTATGATAAAAATATTGAAATACAGCTTCTATGACCTGATGCGAAGCAGGTGGAGTTATGTGTACTTCACTTTCTATCTGGTATTGGGTTTTGTATTGTTATTCTTGAACAACGACGTTGATAAGGCTATCATTACCCTGATGAACATTATCATAGTGCTCACCCCCCTGATCGGTACCATTTTTGGCGTGATGTATTATTATAATTCGAAAGAATTCACTGAACTGCTCCTGGCTCAGCCCATCAAACGCAATACTATTTTTATGGGGCAATACCTTGGGATATCGATCTCCCTGACCCTTAGTCTGACCCTGGGATTGGGTATTCCGTTTGTTATGTATGGATTATTTATGTCATCCGCGATTTTTGATTTTACCTTGCTCCTCATTGTCGGGACCTTACTCAATTTTATTTTTGTAGCGCTTGCATTTAATATTGCGCTTTCTAACGAGAATAAGATCAAAGGCTTTGGTTATGCTATTTTGATGTGGTTGTTCCTGGCTGTTATTTATGATGGGGTGTTTCTCATTTCATTGGTCATCTTCAATGAATATCCGCTTGATAAATTTGCTTTGTTGGCGTCCATGTTCAATCCCATTGACCTGTCGAGGATATTGATTTTGTTAAAACTTGATATTTCTGCTCTGTTGGGGTATACAGGAGCAGTATTTAAAAAATTCTTTGGAACAAATTGGGGCTTGATGCTGTCAATTGCTGTTATGATTTTGTGGGTGCTGCTTCCCGTATGGCGCATCAAAAGAAAACTCAGAAAAAAAGATTTTTAGTTTATTTTTTTTCTGTTTCCCCTCCGATGACAGGATAACCGGCATTGATCCAGTTAAAAAACCCCTCATCAATTACGGCCGTGTTTTTAAAGCCTTGCTTTCTCAGCATGTTTATGATCTTGTCTGAAGCCGCATGCGGACATGAGCAATAGGCAATGATCCAGGTATCATCACGGGGCAGGTCTTTGGCTACCTCTTTTTCCGTAATGTAATAAGGAACGGGAACCGCTCCCGGGATATGGGCATTGTGCCATTCAGATGTTGTTCGGGTATCAAGAATTACCATTTTCTTTTTATTCTCAAGGGCCAGAGCTACCTGTAGCATTGGTACATAACGGTTTTCTTTCAGATCGAATTCCGGGTTAACCCCGTTTTTATTAAGGATATAATCTGCTGGTTTTGGATAAGTGGCAAGTGCCTTTGGTTCCGGACTCCAACCAGAGGTCAAGCTGCGTATATAGGAAGTCAGGTCGTTGATATCTTTAGTAGAAAGTTCATTCTTATAGGCGATCATTTCTGTTTCTTCCCTTCCGTTTTCAATGGCGTATTTGATATAGGTGTCGGTAGCAAAGGCTAAAAATGCAGGATTGGCGAGTGCCGGGGCCGTGATGCCTTCTGCCATTTTTCCATGGCATTCCGCACACTTTGATTCAAAAAGCAGAGCGCCTTTTTTTAGGTCACCAGACACTGGTTCCGTACCCAGGGTAATCGGTTCATGTCCTGACTTATATTGTAGCCAGAGAGCCATATTGAATATTTCTTTCATGCTCATGGGGCCACCCATATCGATAAGATAAGCCGCCATAGCTGTATTGGGCCTGCCAAAACCAATGGTGCTTGCCAGAAAATTCAAAGGAGTGGTTGCCATTAAGGATTTTGACCTCAGGGAAGGGGCAAAATCTGCTGCATTTCCTTCGCGTTCACTGCCATGACACAGGGCACAGAATTTCTGATATTGTTGTTCGGAGTTTTCCATTTCAATTTTGGTAAGGGGTATCCTTCGTACCTGGCCATGGCTTTTGGCCACCGGACACAACAGTAAAAAAAGAAAGAATGACTTTATGGCGAAGTGCGTTTGAAGTGATCTGCTCATTAGAGCAAATTATGAAAAAGAAAGCAATATTGCTAATGTGATTTAATTATCTTTGCCTTTTCAAAAAAATCAAATAAAAGTATCGATTATGGAAAATCAAGTTTCAACACGGACAAAAGATCAATTGGGCATAAAAAGTCATCAGGCACTTTTTATTACCAAAGTATACAACTGGATGGCACTGGCTTTGTTGGTTACGGGGCTGGTAGCGTATTTTACGGCAGCTTCGCCTTCAATGACCAGCGCGATCGTTAGTTCAAAATTGGTTTTTTACGGATTGCTCATAGGTGAATTATTATTGGTGATCTACCTTACAAGTGCGATCAACAAGTTAAGTCAAAACATGGCGATTGCCGTTTTCATGGTCTATTCGATTCTCAACGGTCTCACCATGTCAGTGATTTTTTTGGTTTATACATCTAGTTCTATCTCGACGACCTTTTTGGTTACCGCAGGAACCTTTGGTGCCATGAGCCTTTATGGCTATTACACAAAAAAGGATCTGACTTCGATTGGTAATATGGCCATGATGGCTTTAATCGGGGTCATCATCGCTTCAATTGTCAATATGTTCCTTCAAAACGAAATGATGTATTGGATCATCACCTATTTGGGTGTTGCGGTTTTTGTTGGTCTGACAGCCTATGATACGCAAAAGCTGAAGGAGATAGGAAGCCGTGGTTTTGTTAACGAGGAAGGGATGGAAAAGATGTCTATCCTCGGAGCCCTGACATTATACCTCGATTTTATCAATCTTTTTCTTTTACTTTTGAGAATCTTTGGAGGAAGAAAATAGCATACTGACCACAGAGATGTCACGGTTTA
>CBDUAP010000087.1:0-11877 GCA_965365165.1 uncultured Flavobacteriaceae bacterium | reverse complement strand
TTTGCTGAATGACCCCCAGCTGACTGAGGCATCGGGGGCACTTGCAGAAAAAATGTTACAGGAATCTGAGGCAACAGAAGAGGAAAGGATCATCAGTATGTTCAGAATGATCACCTCACGGGCTCCCGATGAGGAGGAATTGAACGAACTGTTAGACTTTGTTGATACTTCAATGGCTGATTATCAAAAACAAAGTCAACCGGATACTGACGAATCGCCTGATCCAGGATCAAAACCTGACCAGTTGTATGCATACACCGTGCTGGCCAATTTGATCTTTAATTTAGATGAAGCATTAATAAAGGGATAATTCTATGGACGAAACATTCAAACATCAAATCAACCAGAACAGAAGGCATTTTTTCAAAAAAGCAGCTTTGGGTATTGGGGGTCTCGCCTTGGCATCGATGATAGACCCGCTTGACATGTTCTCCAAGTCTTCTTCGATCAACCCTACAGGTCTCGACCTTCCTCATTTTGCACCAAAAGCCAAAAGGGTGATATACCTGTTTCAAAGCGGCGGACCTTCTCAGCTAGAACTTTTTGATTACAAACCCAAGCTGAACGAGATGAGGGGGCTTGATTTGCCGGCCTCTATCAGAATGGGGCAACGATTGACCGGAATGACATCCGGCCAGGATAAATTCCCGCTCGTGGGCAGTAATTTTAAATTTAAACAATACGGTGAGTCCAGGGCGTGGATAAGTGATTTGATGCCTTATACGGCGAAAATTGCAGATGAGTTGTGTTTTATCAAGTCTATGCACACAGAGGCCATCAACCATGATCCGGCCATCACTTTTTTTCAAACAGGTTCCCAGCAATCCGGCAGGCCGAGCATAGGCTCCTGGATGAGCTACGGTCTGGGTAGTTTGAATGAAAACTTACCTACTTTTTCGGTTTTATTGTCCAGAGGAACGGGCAGGCCCTTTGGGCAACCCTTGTATTCGCGACTCTGGGGAAATGGCTTTTTGAGTTCCCTGCACCAGGGGGTTCAATTCAGATCAGGAAAAGACCCGGTTTTGTATTTAAAAGACCCGGAAGGAATGACAAGGTCGGAAAGAAGAAAAATGCTCGATTTACTTAGTGAACTGAATCAGAAGCAGGAAGCGGAATTCGGAGATCCCGAGATCAATACCAGGATTGCACAGTATGAAATGGCTTACAGGATGCAAACATCGGTTCCTGAATCAATGAATATAGACAAAGAACCTGATCATATCATTCAAATGTATGGTGCCAACGCCATGGTTCCCGGTTCGTATGCGGCCAATTGCCTTCTGGCAAGGCGCTTGATCGAAAAAGATGTAAGATTCGTTCAATTGTATCATATGGGATGGGACCAGCACGAAAACCTTCCTGAGCAGATTGAGAAACAAGCCCGGGATGTTGATCAGGCTACTGCGGCACTGATCATGGATTTGAAACAAAGAGGATTGCTCGAGGATACCCTTGTGATCTGGGGAGGCGAATTCGGAAGGACCAATTATAGTCAGGGAACCCTTACCGACATGAACTACGGAAGAGACCACCACCCGAGGTGCTTCACCATGTTTATGGCAGGAGGGGGAGTAAAGCCCGGTTTCACTTTTGGAGAAACAGATGAATTCGGATACAACATCGTGAAAGATCCGGTACATGTCCATGATCTGCAGGCTACCTTGCTGCATTTAACGGGAATTGACCACACCAAATTTACTTATAAACACCAGGGAAGAAGGTACAGGCTTACTGACGTTTCCGGGAATGTAATTCACGATGTTTTAGCATAAAAATTGTATGAGCAGAAGAAATTTTCTTAAACAATCCTCACTGTTGTCGTTGGGTATTCTATCGGGTCCGATGTACTCCAGTGCTTTTGATCTCGCATTCGGTAAAGACGTGGTCATCGGGCATAATTCGCACCGGTATAAGGTAGACATGGCCTGGGGTAATCTTGATCCGTCAAAGGTTCCTGTCAAGGATTGTCATGAAATGGTTCAGGACTCCAAAGGAAGGATCGTGATGCTGACGAATCACACGAAGAACAACGTCATTATTTACGATAAATCAGGCAAGCTTTTAGAAACCTGGGGAACCGCTTACCCCGGAGGTCACGGCTTGACCCTTGTCAAGGAGAATGGAACAGATTTTTTGCTGATCACAGATTATGAGCGGCATCAGGTGATCAAAACAACGCTTGACGGGCAGGTGGTTTTCGAAATTGATTATCCTGCCGAGACGGGTAAATATGCATCAAAAGAGGAATTCAAACCGACTGAGACCACGGTGCTGCCAAACGGCGACTTTTATGTGGCCGACGGTTACGGAAACCAATTCATAATGCACTACAACAACAAAGGGGAATTATTGAATTATTTTGGAGGAAAAGGTACAGGTAATGGAGAATTTCTAAACGCTCATGGTATATGCCTTGATGACAGGAATGCATCGGATCCCTGTTTGCTTATTTCGGCCAGAGAATTAAATGTTTTAAAAAGGTTCAGCCTTGAAGGGAAGTATTTATCATCAATTGACGTGCCGGGCGCCCTGATATGCCGACCCGTGGTGCATCAGCAGGATGTTTATTTTGCGGTGCTCAGGTCAAGACAATCTTCTCACAGTGATTCAGGATTTTTATTAATTATGGACAAGGATAACCGGGTGGTTTCCTGCCCCGGGGCAACCGCACCGGATTATCAGCAGGGTGACTTGAAGGAATTGTACCAAAGCATCAGACTCTTTCAGTATCCGCAT
The DNA here is from genome assembly GCA_965365165.1 of uncultured Flavobacteriaceae bacterium. Lineage (GTDB taxonomy): Bacteria > Bacteroidota > Bacteroidia > Flavobacteriales > Flavobacteriaceae > Lutimonas. Next base: position 9,141 of record CBDUAP010000087.1, on the reverse strand, counting down.
GACGTTTGCATTGATGAGGATGACAATATGTACGTGGCCCAATGGAATTCCGGCCAAACCTATCCCATTAAATTGTTCAGGGTATGAGAGGGATCTTTCTTTTGATGATTGGCATTGCGCTTACTTGCTGCAAACCTGATGGCAAGAATCAGTTTTTACAAGAAAAAAATGTGCAGCTGGCGAGCCCAAGAATAAATGCCAGCAATAAAATAATTGATTCTTCAGCAACGCTTAAAGCTGAATTAGCGATGGATGGGGTTGCCCTATTTTACACTTTCGACGGACGTGAGCCCAAGGCAGAGGATGCTGCCCTGTATTCGGGCCCCATTTCTGTTTTGGCCCCCGGCACCTATAAATTTAAAGCTTTTCATCCGGAATGGAAACCAAGTGAAACCGTGGCCATCAATTTTGTGAAAAAAGGCCTGTCGGTAGATTCTGTGATTTGGAATGGTCTTTTGAACCAACAGTATACGGGTAGGGGATCACGAACCCTGGTTAACCATAGAAAAGCCACCAACAATTTCATGGACAAGGAGTGGCTCGGTTTTGATGCGGCTAACGGCATGACTTGTATTTTTGATGGGCAAACAAACATTTCATCAATTGATATAGGTTATTTAAACCATCCCGGAGCCTGGATTTTTCCTCCCGGCTCGATTCAAATTTACACCTCTGAAGACGGACTTGTCTTTAGACCCATGAATAAATATGAATTGCCTCAGCCCTCAGGGATCAGTGATGCGGCGCAGCAGAATTTTTCCATTCCGCTCAATAAAAATGTAAAGGGAGTAAAACTAGAGTTTGAAAATCTAAAACAGATCCCGGACTGGCACGAAGGGGCTGGTCAAAATGGATGGATGTTTATGGACGAAATTATCTTTAATAAATGAAATATACCGATCTGAAAAAAACAGGATTGTTCATCCTGATGCTGTGTTTTCACGGAACTTTGCTTGCGGCAGAGGCCAATAGCAATGATCCGCCCAGAATCATCAGGCTGCTTGGCAGGTTTCATCCTGTTTTGCTTCACTTGCCTATAGGGGCACTGATGATCACTTTTTATCTAGATTTGATTGGCAGGATCCGGAAGGATTATCACAGAGCATCCGTGACTTACGGTCTTGGTTTTTCTGCATTTTTTGCCGTGATTTCAGGTATACTGGGCTATTTTCTTTCCCTGGAGGGGGGTTATGAGGGTGAGACCCTGGATACGCATTTGTGGCTTGGTATCGGTACGGCGGTTTTGACATTTTTTCTTTTTGTCCTTATCAAATTCGATCAAAAGTGGTCGAGAATGATTTTTTTCCCTGTCTTCTTAATAACGCTCACCACGGTGGCTATTACAGGGCATTTTGGGAGCATGTTGACCCATGGGGATGATTTCCTTACAGAATACATGGTTCCGGCCCCAAAGCAAAGAACTATTGAACAGGTGGATAGCTTAAAAATTTACGATGATGTTATTGCCAGAATTTTTGATGATAAATGCCTGCAGTGCCATAACCAGACCAAGAGGAAAAACGGGCTCTCACTGGCTTCAGAAGAAATGATCCTTAAAGGAGGAGACAACGGAGAGGTAGTCGTTAAAAACAGAGCCGGCGAAAGTGCCATATACAACAATGCATTTTTACCCTTGGCTGATGATCAGCATATGCCTCCCAAAGGGAAAAAGCAACTGACCAAAAATGAGCTCTGGCTCATCAAGTACTGGATTGATCATGACCTTGAATTCGAGGCTGCTGTTTCAGACTTACCTGAAAATGATTCCTTGAGGGTCTTGTTAAAAGATTATCTGGTCTTTGAGCAAAAAAATATTCCAATGGCATCTGCATCAGACATTGAAATGGCCAGGAAATCAGGATTCAGGGTGAGGAGCCTGGTACAGGGGGAGGCCGGTTTGAGCCTTAAATACCTGGGTGTTGATTTTAACCGAAAAGCACTGGATGCTTTAATGGATCTAAAAAAACAAGTGATTGAACTCGATTTGAGCAATGTTGATTTGAAGGATGAGATGACCACTTCGTTTGGAAAATTCGCCAATCTGGAAAAACTCAGGCTTGACAATACCGGGATAACGGATCAGACTTTGGAACGGGTCCAAAACCTTGAAAATCTTAAAGTATTGAATATTCACAATACAGCAGTGTCCGATTCAGGACTGGAAAGATTGCTTAATTCTGTGGTTCCGGAAAGAATTTTTATCTGGAATACAGATGTCAACAAGGATAGGGCTGAGGAACTGGCAGATCAATTCCAAACAGAGATCAGTACGGGAGTCTTTGAAGGATTTATTGAAAAAGCAGCCTTGAAGGCCCCGCTCATGCTGACAGAAGAAAGTCTGTTTACCAATGCATTGTCCGTAGAACTCGGAGTTGAAATGAAGGGCGCCCTGATACGGTATACCCTGGATGGTTCGGACCCCGATTCTACATCAAGCGTTTATAAGGCTCCTTTAAAAATTGATGATGATTTAACGATCAGGGCCAGGGCTTATAAAGATGGCTGGTACCCGAGTGAAGTGCTGCAAAGAAATTTTTATAAGATCAGGCATCAGGTAAAAGACTTTAGTATCGTTGAGGAGCCCGAGATCAGGTATCCCGGGTCTTCCAAACTATTTGACCTTAAAGAGGGGAGCCTGGCCTTTAAAGACGGAAGGTGGACCGGTTTTCTTGGCTATGACCTGAACACCACCGTGGACCTTGGTTCGGAAAAGCAAATTGATAAAATATCGATAAATTGCCTTGAAAATGTAGGCAACTGGATCATGTTGCCAACCCGGCTCGAACTCTATGCATCACTTCAGGAGGATAAAGGATTTCAAAAAGTAGGGGAAGTGAAGATAAAAAGGGACGACGGGAGCAAGGAGCCTCTTGTAAAAAGATTTACGCTTGAAGTCCCTGAAACCAAAGGAAGATTTTTTAACATAATAGTCAGAAACCCAGGGGTCCTTCCCCCTTGGCATGACGGGGCCGGTCAGGCCTCATGGATTTTTGTCGATGAAATTATATTATGGTAAAATGAATACATTAAAATTTCTATCTACTGCACTTATGTTGCTCCTGCTGCCATCAATCTGGGCACAAGGCCATAAATTATCAGACAAGAGCCGTCTTGAATGGTTCAGTGATGCCAAGCTGGGTATATTTATCCACTGGGGATATTACGCTGTAAACGGTATCAGTGAGTCCTGGTCAATGTACCACAAGCAAATATCTTTTGATGATTACATGGCGCAGGGAAAAGGATTTACGGCCAATAAGTATGACCCGGAAGCCTGGGCAGCCTTATTTAAAAAAGCGGGTGCCCGCTATGCTGTTTTGACTACGAAGCATCATGATGGGGTAGCGCTCTGGAACACTTCTTTGAGTCATCTTAATGTTGTTGAGAAAACACCCGCCGGGAGGGACCTGGTCGAACCGTTTGTAAAATCCCTGAGAAAGGAAGGCCTTAAAGTAGGTTTGTATTATTCCTTATGTGACTGGTCACATCCTGACTATGATGTGGTTTTTCCAAGGCCTGATACGAGATCGGACTATCCTCAAAAAGGTCAAAAGCAATTATCTGAATGGCAAAGGTTCGTAAAATTTTATAAAGGACAGCTCAAAGAACTGAATGATCTTTTTGATCCTGACCTTTACTGGTTTGACGGAGACTGGGAAAAGTCAAGCGAGCAATGGAGGGCACAGTCGCTCAAAGATTCCTTATTGGCATGGAATCCTGAGGTAATCGTAAATTCCAGACTTAAATCTTACGGAGACTACAGGACTCCAGAACAGGGCATTCCCGTTGTAAGACCTGAGGGGCCCTGGGAGTTTTGTATGACCATGAACGACAACTGGGGATATTTTCCATCAGATGAAAATTACAAGCCGGTTTCACAGATTATTAAAACATTTGTTGAGGTGATCGCCTCAGGAGGAAATTTACTTTTGAACATAGGCCCCAAACCTGATGGGAGCATTGCGAAGGAACAGGAAGCCCGACTTCTTGCACTGGGAGACTGGATCAGGAAACACGAGACGGCGGTTTTTGATAGCAAGGCGGGTTTGCCCTACGGCCATTTTTACGGACCCACCCTGATCAGCAAAGACAGCAGCAAAATTTATTTGTGTCTTTTTGATGCCCCCAAACATTATGTGGCTTTGAAAGGGATCCAAAACAAAGTCAAAGCGATCAAAGTACTAGGTGCTGGTCAAAAACTCGATTTTGAACGAAACGGGGGCGCATCCTGGAACAATATTCCCGGAATCCTCCGCATCGAGGTACCTGACATTGAAAACCAGGATCCTTATGTCACAGTATTGGAAGTAGCGTTGGAGGGCCCTTTAAAATTGTATCGTGGTCATGGAAATGCTGTTGAACTGAATTAAAATTAACCTATGAGACATTTATTAAAATTAGCTTACCCATTGATGATCCTGTTGGCCTTTTCCTGCATGGAAAACCCGCAGGATTCCGTTGAGAACATAAAAGAACAAGTTGCGGTTGTCGATTTTGTCAACCCCCTGATGGGAACCGACTCTGATTTCAGTTTATCAAACGGAAATACCTATCCTGCCATTGCCACCCCGTGGGGAATGAATTTCTGGACCCCCATGACTTCAAAAATGGGTGATGGGTGGACCTATAAATACAGAGAAAATAAATTGAGGGGAATCAAGCAAACCCATCAACCAAGTCCGTGGATCAATGATTACGGGGCGTTTTCCTTTATGCCCGTGACGGGCGATTTAAAGTTTCAGGAAGATGAACGGGCTTCGTGGTTCTCACACAAGGCTGAAACGGTGAAACCCTATCTTTATGAGGTTTACCTGGCGGATTATGACGTCAAAGTTTCACTGGCACCCACCGAAAGAGCTGCGCATTTTAAATTTGTTTTTCCTGAATCAGAGTCCTCATTCATTTTACTGGATGCCTTTTTTAAGGGCTCAATGGTTAAAATCATTCCTGAAGAGAACAAGATTATTGGTTATTGCAGAAACAACAGTGGCGGGGTTCCTGGAAACTTCCATAATTATTTTGTGGCCGTTTTTGACAAAGATTTCGAATTGAACCATACCTGGACAGATGGATGGAAATTGCTGGAAAACAAGGTTGAAAGCGAAGGTGATCATGTAGGAGCCATTGTCGGCTTTCAAACCAAAAAAGGCGAAACGGTACACGTCAAAGTGGCATCCTCTTTTATAAGCCACGAGCAGGCCATGATCAATCTGGAACGGGAAATTGGCAGTGATACTTTTGATGCAACCAGAGAGAAGGCCAGGACCTCATGGGAAAAGGAACTTTCAAGGATCCGGATTGAAGATGACAACACGGAACATATCAAAACTTTTTATTCCTGTTTGTACAGGGTGCTGCTCTTTCCACGTAAGTTTTATGAATTGGATGCAAACGACGAGATTGTTCACTACAGCCCTTATAACGGTAAGGTTTTGCCCGGGTATATGTTTACTGATAACGGTTTTTGGGACACTTTTAGGGCGGTCTTTCCATTTTTTAATATGATGTATCCGGATTTGAACTCGAAAATCATGAAGGGCCTCGAAAATACTTATAAAGAATCGGGGTGGTTACCGGAATGGGCCAGTCCGGGACACCGAGACTGTATGATTGGTTCAAATTCTGCACCCATTATCGCCGATGCCTTTCTCAAGGGGATAGAAGGTATGGATGCCGAACTGCTGCTGGAGGCTTTGCTTAAAAATGCCACGATCAACGAGGGCAGGCCAGTCAATTCAGTGGGCCGTGCAGGGCTGGAATATTACAATACACTGGGCTTTGTGCCTTACGATGTGGGCATCAATGAAAATGCAGCTAGAACCCTTGAGTATGCTTATGCGGATTTTACTATTGCCCAAATGGCAAAAAAAATGAACAAACCTGAATTGGCAGATGAGTATTATAAAAAGTCCCTGAATTACAAAAACATGTTCGATCCTGAGACGAATCTGATGCGTGGCAAAAACAACGATGGTAATTTTCAGGCGCCCTTCAACCCCCTGAAATGGGGAGATGCCTTTACTGAAGGAAACAGTTTGCATTACACCTGGTCTGTTTTTCATGATGTACAGGGACTGATTGATCTGATGGGGGGTCCCGATAATTTTGTTGGCAAACTTGATGAAGTTTTTGAAATGCCGCCTGATTTTGACGCTTCTTATTACGGTTTTACCATTCATGAGATCCGGGAGATGCAGATCGTTAATATGGGTAATTATGCTCATGGCAACCAACCCATACAGCACATGATCTATTTGTATAATTATGCAGGGGAGCCCTATAAGTCTCAAAGCAAGATCAGGGAAGTGCTCACCAAACTATACACGCCTACACCTGATGGCTACTGTGGAGACGAAGATAACGGACAGACCTCTGCCTGGTATGTATTCAGTGCTCTGGGTTTTTATCCTGTTACACCGGGAGTTGATCAGTATGTGATAGGGAGTCCGCTGTTTAAGAAGGCCCGTATTGAACTTGAGAACGACAATGTTTTTACAATAACATCAGATGGGAATGGTGCAGGAAACCCTTATATTCAGGAGGCGGAACTCAACGGGAAATCCTATTCGAATACCTATCTGGGATATGATGATATTCAAAAAGGGGGGCATTTAAAATTTAAAATGGGTGATCAGCCGAACAGGGAATGGGGCAATGCTGCAGGAAATACCCCTTATTCATTGAGTAAGGAATCGATTGAATGAATTATTTAGCAATATGAAAATAAAATCAATTTTTAATTTATCGTGTTTCTTGTTCATGACAGGTTTTGTCTTTGGACAAGTATGGCTGGTCGATCCTTTGGAGCCAATTTATCCGGATGTTAATGACGTGAGCAAATTCGGCAAGAAATGGTCAGGAGATTATCCTTTAGGTGCCGTAGCTGATGTTCATGTCTTGCTTAAGTTACCGCCGGGAGAATCATTAACCGCATCTGCTGAGATTGAAGGAAGCCCGCTCAATAACAAGTACTGGAGTAAACTTATTGATGTTCCTGTTGAGCAGAATACAGGCGTAGATAGCAGAACTGAACAATATATCGGAAAAATCAATCCTGATGTGATAAGACGGGCTCCATTCAGGATTTTTGAGGTTATTGAACCCATAAAGGATGATAAAATAGTTACAGAAACAAATTACACGGCTTTGCGACTATCCATTTCCCCTTCCTTGATTAAGCAGGCAGGAACAAATAGGGTAACGATTAAAATAAGGTCCAAAAGCCTTAACGAAAAAGTCACCTTCGTACTCAGGTACCATACGGTTGAATTACCAGAACTATCAAAAAGTACATTTTTTTACACAAACTGGTTTAATTTAAACAGGATGGAAGAGGAGCATGAACTTCAAAGATGGTCCGATGAATGGTTTGATATGCTCGACAAATATGCTCGTTTAATGGCATATGGTCGTCAGAATTCCATTACGATCCCGAATGAGCTGATAAGTTATGAGAATAATGAAATTGTTTTGGATGAAAAAAAGATGATAAGATTTATTAATGTTTTTAGGGACCTTGGCTTCGCATATTTTGAAGCTCCCCATTTAATGAATCGAGGTGAAAATGACGACTGGGGAGATCCGGAATTGAAAGTTGCCCTGACGAAAAAAGCTTATTATAAACAGAATGGAAAAGCTGACATTGAACAATTAATGATATTGATAAAGGATTTTGTACTCGCTAATAATTTGAAAGATAGCTGGTTACAGCATGTTGCTGATGAACCGACTTCAGTTAATGCACAATGTTATAAGGATGTTGTCAAACAGATCAAAGGCATTTATCCTGAAATAAAAATCATGGAGGCGACAAATGACAGAGATGGATTGACAGGGGCCATTGATATTTGGTGCCCATTGATTAATGATTTCCAGGAAAATGAATCATTTTTTAGAAAACGTGAAGAACTCGGTGAAAAGGTGCTGGTATATACATGTTTAATACCCGGAGGGAAATGGCTCAACAGAACCTTGGATATGGAGAAGTTGCGCCAGGTATATTTTGGGTGGGGAGCAGCATTTTATAACACCAGCGGCTATTTGCACTGGGGGCTTAACCAATATCAGGGGGATCCTTTTCAACAAAGTGTAGTTCATCATCCATCTCCCGTTGCTGCAGATAACAATTTTTTACCTGCCGGCGATACGCATATCATATATCCGGGAAAAGACAGGCCCTTGTCTTCAATTCGATTTGAAGCCCACCGCATAGGGTGTGAGGATTTTGACCTGTTACAAATGCTGAAAAAAGAGGACGAAAAAATGTATGACAAGCTGGTCAATACGCTTTTTAGAAGCTACACCGATTATAATTTAGCAGTAAAGGACTACAGGAAAACAAAAAGAAAATTGTTAAAGGCCTTATAGGTTGTAACAAGCCTTAAGAAGTAAAAATTTGAAACATTCAGGATGAAAAATAACACAATGATTTTCAATCATATTAAAATGAATACAGGATTCAAAATAGGTGCCTTGATGCTTTTGTTGCATTGTCAATCTGTGGTTGGGCAGGAGCCGGCAAGTTATGTAAACCCCTTCATAGGGACGTCGAATTTTGGAGCAACTTATCCGGGGCCGGTTGCACCAAGAGGAATGGCCAGTATCAGTCCGTTTAATGTTTCAGGAAAACAAAACAGCCTTGAGAAAGACAGCAGGTGGTTGTCTAACCCTTATGTAAAGGAAAATACATTTTTAACAGGTTTTAGTCACGTCAACCTGAGTGGGGTTGGATGCCCTGAGTTAGGAGTTATATTGCTGATGCCTACCACGGGAGCCCTGGAGACCAACCATTTGAAATATGGTTCAACCTATACCGATGAGGTAGCGCGCGCAGGATATTACAGTACAAGAATCGATAAGTATGATGTACTGGCCGAGTTTACGGCCTCTACCCGGGTCGGCGTCAGCAAGTTTACTTTTCCTGAAGGTCAATCCAATGTCTTGTTGAACCTGGGGGTTGGGCTGACCAATGAAGAAGGAGGGATGATCAATATCGTTTCCTCAACAGAGATAGAAGGCATGCGTTCTGTAGGCTCCTTCTGTTATAACAGTCCGGAGAGCGCTTATCCCGTTTATTTTGTTGCAAAATTTTCAAAGCCTGCCGGTCGATATGGGGCCTGGAAAAAACCCAGAGCCTATCAA
>CBDUAP010000086.1:0-11909 GCA_965365165.1 uncultured Flavobacteriaceae bacterium | reverse complement strand
TTTTTCTAACGGTTTGCAAATGTAAAAAGTTTTATTAGTTATACAAAACTTTTTTAGTATATTTTTGAATTATTTTATGCTCTCAATTTATCTTTGCGTTTTAGCAGTTGACGCCTGACAGAATCGACACACTGACTGATGCCTTCCTCAAAAGTTTTTGATTGTTTTTTAGCAACAATATCATTTCCTGGTATACGCATTTTAAGCTCAGTGATCTTGTTCTCCTTCTCACTTGAACTTTGCACCTTTAAAAATACTTGACCTCCTAAAATATGGTCATGGAATTTTTCAAGATTATTGACTTTTTTCTCGATGAACTCTACTAATTCACTACTAATATTAAAATTAACAGACTGAACAGATACTTTCATAAGTTAATAGTTTTTATTGCTCCTTGGGTGAGCTCGGTTATACATCAATTTCAGATCCTTTAAATTACTGTGCGTATACACTTGTGTTGAAGCCAGACTGCTATGCCCAAGTAATTCTTTTACAGAATTCAAATCAGCTCCTTCACTTAACAAATGTGTTGCAAAAGAATGCCTTACAATATGAGGACTTTTTTTCACCTTTAATGATACTTTCCCAAAATACTCATTTATGATCCTGTAAACAAGTGTGGGGTATATTTGCTCTCCTTTTTTTGTGACGAAAAAGTAATCGCCCTTACTGGGGATTTCCTTTTTTAACCGCCTGTAATTATCAATAGTGCTTATTACAGTATTTAACAACGGGATTTGCCTCTCTTTATTTCTTTTTCCAATTACTTTAACAATGTTTTGTGAAAGGTCAACAGAGGGCTCTCTCAGACTGATCAATTCGGCCCTTCTCATCCCAGTTGAATACAATAACTCAATGATGAGCTTGTCTCTCACCTGTTCAAAATTATCATCCTGATCAAAAAAATCCAATACCTCATTGATCTCTTTTTCTGAGAAAGGTACATTGATGCGTTTTTCGACCTTGAGTGACTGGTGGTTCCGCAAAGGGTTTTCCTCTATCTGTTTGGATTTGAGTAAAAAATTAAAATAGGATTTGAGAGAACTGACTTTCCTGTTGATCGACCTGTTCGAAATATTCGATTCAACCAAGGACACGATCCAACTTCTGATCAAATTATAAGATACACCCGAGATCTCATTTAACTCAAATTCTCTTTCACAGAATTCTTTAAAACTAAACAGATCCTTTTTATAAGCCGTAATCGTATAAGGAGAATATTTTCTTTCGCAATCCAGATAGGTTATAAAGTTAGTTATGCTCAAAATCAATCTTCAATTATCAATAAACAATCAGTGGTCTAAGCTCATTATACCTATGTCGCTCTTCTCAAAAATACAAAAAAAACATCACGATCTTTTAATTTTAACAAAAAAAAATCCCGCCTAAGCGGGATTTTAAATTTGGAGAAAAAGCTTAACCTTTTTCTTCCGAAGTTCTTATAGATTGAACATATTTTGCTTTCTGCACTTGCTTACGTCTTAGCACTGAAGGCTTTGTAAATTCTTTTCTCTCGCGTAACGTCCTCATTGTCTTCGTTCTATCAAACTTCCTTTTAAAACGTTTTAACGCTCTGTCTATATTTTCACCATCCTTTACCGGAATAATTAACATAGCGGGGCACCTCCTTTCATATGTTCTTTAAATTAATTTTTAGGGCTGCAAATATACAAAGAATAAGTTTAAAAAAATTCATTATATTTATTTTTTATTCAATCCCTCACAATGAAAAAAATTTTCGCACTATTCTTCATTACTTTGACAGGTGTGTTTTTTATTTTGGTAGGGTTTTATTTCTGGGCCTCTTCACCCAATTTACCGGAGACCAGTTATAATGAAGTCAAAGCCTTCGAAGTTCCGGTAAGCATCCCCAATGATTCTGTTCACAGCATTATTACTTACAACCTTGGCTATCTCAGTGGCATGACAAATAATTTACCGGTTGAAAAACCCAGGTCCCTTTTTGATGAAAATTTGAACAAAGTTATCCGGGCCTTGAAAAAAACAGATGCTGACATCATTTCCTTTCAGGAAATTGATTTCAATGCGAACCGGTCTTTTTATATTAATCAACACGAAGAAATAGCCAAACTGGGATATCCCTTTTCTGGTCTTGCAGTCAACTGGGATAAAAAATATGTCCCTTTTCCCTATTTTCCGGTCTCGGTTCATTTCGGCAAAGTGATCTCAGGTCAGTCTGTTCTGAGCAAGTACAAAATTCTGGAACAGGAAAGGATAGCGTTGGACAGAGACCCTGATAACCCATTCTATTATGATACTTTTTACCTGGACAGGCTGGCCCAGATATTGAAAATCAAGGTCATGAATAATACCCTGGTCCTGATCAATGTTCATCTCGAGGCTTATAATGCATCTACAAGAGCGAGACAGATGAAACAAATAAAAAAATTGTACCTGAAGTATTACAATGATTTTCCTACCATTCTGTTAGGTGATTTTAATAGTGATATCCGTTTTCCGGATGCAAGTATCAAACTCTTGTTGAATCTGCCAAAGACTGGTTGTGTGGCATTCGACCCCGTTAACTCTCAAAATACCTTTAGTTCAAAAGTTCCTAAGGTCAGATTGGATTATATTTTCTACAATGAAGAATTTATCAAAGAAATCAGTGGGAAAGTACTGCACCAGTTTCAGGAAGCTTCAGATCATTTACCTTTACTCATGAAATTTAAATTTAAAAACCAATCCTTATGGAATTAGTAGAAAACAACCGTACAATAGACCCTCAAGAATGGGCTTTGACAATTTTTATCTCAACCCTGCCTCTTATTGGTATCATTATGTTATTGATCTGGGCCTTCAGCAACGACACTAACATTCACAAAAAGAACTGGGCCAAAGGAACTTTGATCATATACGTCATTTCCCTGGTCATCGTATTTGCATTTTTATTCTTTTTCGGAGGACTCGCCATCATGGCAAACCTGATGGATTAAAGAAGTAAATTTCAATTGTTCTTTTTACCAAACAGACGTTTGAAAAAAGATTTTTTGTTTTTCTTTTTTGCTTTTTTTGAGGCTTTTTCAAAAGTTGTTGACTTTTTGGCAAAGAAATCATCAAAGAATTTTTCAAATTCAGAATCATCAACATAATCATTGCAATTCAAAGCAAGGCTATTTTCATCTGTCATTGAAGCAAACGGCTTAACGTACTTACGCTTCAGGGACCTGTTTTTTTGAACACCCTGAAGTGTCTTAGCAACTAAGGGAAGCGCAAGCGCACTCCCCGAACCGTTTGATCCGTTCTTAAAATGAATAACCGGATAAGTGGCGCCCACTCTTGTGGCTACCACCATTTCAGGATTATAGGCCAAAAACCATGCGTCACCATAATCCTGAGATGTTCCGGTTTTTCCGGCCAGGGGCATTTGAATTCCATAAACACTTTTTAAGGATGCACCTGTTCCTTCCACCACAGCCTTTTGAAGCATGGCAGTGAGCAATTCTGCTGAAGAATCGGTTAAAATGCGGTCTCTTGAAACTACTTTAGAATCCTGGTACAAAAGCGTCCCGTCAGAAGCTCTGATGGCCTTTATGAAAACCGGTTCAAGGGCTTCCCCTCCATTGGCAAAAGTTCCATAGGCGATCGCCATTTCATACAAACTTGCCGTAGTCGTACCCAACGCAGTGGCTGGTTTATTCAATAATTCCTGTGTAAAACCAAGCCCTTTCCATGTCGCATCCAAAACCTCAAAATCCTGTTGAAAAAACAAATTCACTGTTGGAATATTCATGGATTTTGACAAAGAGGCGGCCATGGAATATTTTCCACCAGAAGAACGATCATAGTTCTGGGGTTGCCAGTTCTCATAGTCCTCCAAAATGATTTGATCATTGTCCAAATACTGGCAAGGCATGGCACCCTGCTCAAGGGCAGCGGCGTATAAAATGGGTTTAAAGGCCGAAGCCGTTTGCCGCTGAGCAAAAATCTGATCATACGGTTGTGTCCTGTAATCAATACCACCAATCCAGCTTCTTACAGACCCATCCTGGGGATCTAATACAATAAATCCGGCATGGAGCAATTTCAAGTTCGATGTAATACTGTCTCTGATGGATATCTAATCCATATAGAATCCTTTCCCTGAGAACATTTCACGCTTTTTTTTCACATCTGCCTTATCTGCCAAATTCAATCTGTTCAGCTCCTTGTTTACCAGTTGGTCAACAAGGGCCTTGTCTGAACCCTTACTGTACTGCTTGTTAAGTCGGGCCTGCATCTTGCCGAGATGGTTTTTAAAAGCTTTAAGCGCCAGCAATTGAAGGTCATAATCAAGGGTCGTTTCTATGATCAATCCACTCTTTTTAAGATCGTATTCCCTGTCTGAATTCCTGTTAACCTCCTTCAGGATTCTTTCGGACTCCTTTTTGATCTGAACCAGAAAATAATTGGCAGGACCTTCAGACTCCAGGTTAGCGTAGTCCAGGATCAAAGGAAGGTTTTGAATTGAATCGGTTTGGCGCGAAGACAGGTATTCATATTTCTCCATCTGCTCCAAAACCACGTTCCTTCTGCTCAGGGCATGATCCGGATACAGCCTGGGATTGTAATAAGTGTTCGCCTTTAGCATTCCAATCAAAACGGCTGCCTCCTGAAGGTTGATACGGGCAACTCCTTTATTGAAATAGCGATGTGCCGCTGCTTCAATCCCGAGAACATTCTCCCCGAACGGAACCGTATTGAGATACAAGGTCAAAATATCCTCTTTTGAATAAATATTCTCCAGCCTGTAAGCCAAAATGACTTCTTTGGTCTTATTTACCGGCATTGACAACGGACCGTAGCTTTTTCTACCGAACATGTTTTTTGCCAGCTGTTGCGTAATGGTGCTGCCTCCACCTGCTCCTTTTTGCCTGAGGATGATAGATTTGACCAGTACCCGGAGCAGACTTCTCGAATCTACGCCTTCATGTTCAAAATACCTCGCATCTTCTGTGGCAATCAAAGCATGGATCAGATCCTTAGGGAGCTTATCAAATGAAACATTGGTCCTGTTGTCTGCGAAAAATTTTCCGATCAGTTTGCCGTTTTCAGCCAATACAAGTGATGCTGTTTCATTCTTGAATTCACGCAATTCACTTTCAGTATACACATGGCCAAATAAACCCAGGTGTACAGAACCCAGGAAAAGCCCTAAAATGAGCACAGCCAGAACAGAGAGTTTGACAAAAAATAAAATTAATTTCTTTTTCATAACAAGGCTAAAGCCGGTTTTTCCAACAATTTAATTCAAAAAGGATGACGAACAAAACAGAATTTTAATGCTTCATAACAACGAGGGTCGCTATATAACCGGTTAGAATGTTCCATTCCTTATCTGCCAGCAGCTGCCCCTTTTCATCGAGCACTTTAAACTCTGCCGTATTAGGTCCTGATGACCCCTGATTTAATGCTTCTATATCGATTCGGTTGAAACCGTCTTTGAGTTGCACATCAACTGAGTAATAGCCTGCTTTCAGGGTAATACTTCTTCTTATCACCTCTTCATTCACATATAGTTTCACCCTGTCTCCGTCAACGAAACTGTGATCTCGACAGATAATTCTAATGGAATTCGAATCAGTCTCCAATTTTCCTAGTTCAAGGGAAGTTTTAAATTTTTTGACACTCACCTCATTTCCGTTCCAGTATTTTGACACAAGAACGTCCTTTTCTCTGGGGTCAGGTCCTAGCATACCCCTCCTTTTTTTCTCGGGTATAACACTGTAATCAGGAAACCGGTCCGCAATATCCTTGATGCTTCCAAAAAGGGTTATGGTTTCAGATTTAATATCCGCTCCGTCTTGTGGCAGGGGTGCAAACTCTATTAAATTTTCATTTTTTGGCTGGTACTGAAAGAGGTCCGTTTCTTCAATGGCATTATTGTCTATCTGGGCAAATGCCCCGATAGAAAAACATAATAACAGATAAATGTAGAAATTCTTTTTCAAGGGCCAAGTACAGGTTTATATTGAATATTTTTCGCGGCCAAAAATACAAATTATCACCTATCTTTTTATTAAAACTTTATTAAAACTTGGACCTGCTCAATTCAGGGTGGAATCATTTCCTTAAATTTCGCTGGATTTTTTTAATTGCATTTTCGATAGACTTGTCGGGCTCAATCACATTGCGTTCTCCCCAAAATTCCGGATCAGAAAATCCTGAAGCTTCATCTGCCAGAATAATACTTCGCCTCATCCGCTCGCGAGGCTTGACTGTAAGGTTTTGCTCATTAACACCCCAGTCGGTTACTGCCATTTCAATGGTAATATTATAAAGAGAATTAAACCATTTTTTATCCCAGTCAACCTTGAAACTCAATTCGATCCTGCTATAATTGTAATGCCATTTACCGTTTGTTTCACGATAATCAACAATATATTTGGTACTTGTTGGTATGACGTCAGCATTGGGTGGTTTTTTCTTCACAAAGAATTTTTTCACCTTGTTCAGGTTTTCAAGATTCAGGCTGAATACAGATTTTACAAGGGCATAGCTCAAAGCATCAACGTACAGTCTTCCTTTATAAAAAGGTTCGACCATACTGGGCTTTTGAATAAAATCGATCACAAACACATTCTTATTGTCCATATTGATCATTTTATCAAAGGTAAAAGTATAGATCTCAAATATGTCAGAGGTAAAGAAAAGGTCTTCATTTCTGACCATATCCATATTCAGGTTGTTATACGGCCCTCCCTGCAACTTGATCACGAGGGTGTCAATTTTCCTGTAATCTGTACTTTTCCTTGCCCGGTCCAGTTTAACATAATCCTTTTTACTGGAACTCAATGGTTCCTTATACACATCAATTACTGCTTCGGCGAGTGAGGCATATGTTTTTCTTTTTTTAATGGATTCGCGATAGAATGCTTTTACAATCAGGGGCTCTTTGAAGGTATTGGCTCTTCTTCTGTCAATTACTTTTTGAATCACTTTTACAGGATCCGCATCCACCAGGTTTACATCGGGTAGGCTTTCAAAAGCTTCAGCCATACGGATGACCATTTCGCCTTTGCCAAAACTGCTCAAAGGAACGGTCTGTGCCTTATACCCCAAATAGCTCACAACCACTTCGCCCTGCTTTAATTTATCCGGAACTTTTAACAGAAAGGCCCCGTCAATATTGCTGATGGTTGAAATATTTGAATTACTCAGGTTGATGGTGGCAAACTCAAGAACCTTGTTTGTTTTAGAGTCCATCACGACCCCTTTATATTCTGTAAATCCAGTATCCTCCTGCTGCTGTGCCTGAAGGAATGGCACCATCAACAATAAGGCCATCCATATTATTGTTTCTTTCAAACAATCTCTTCTATAGTTTCCTAAATTATTCTTTTTCCTTTGCATGCGGGTGTGAGTTTAACGATAATTCCAACCATTGAAATTACTAATTATCCACCACTTAAAAAAGAATTTTAACTTAAATTACAAAGTGGAAAATGAGGTGTAAAATTCCTCAGTTGATCTTGTGAATAATGGGGTTAAAAGCCTTGGAAGCTATCAATACCCTATCACCAATATTCAAATCAGCGACTTCTTGATCATTGGCGATAACCTTTACCAGATCTTTCCCGATCAGAACAGTCACAATGACGATAAAATCCTGTTTCACCATTTTCATCACCTCTCCGGTAAACTGAAATTTTGCATTGACACGATCACTGGTGAACAAATCAGCCGGAATACCTTGTCTTATAATCTTACCATGGTCTATTTCAACTAAAAAATCCGAAAGCCTGATGATCTCTGAAGCATCGTGACTGATAAGGACAGTGGTCAGTTTAAACTCCTTGTGCACATCAAGGATATACGATTGAAGTTTTATTCTCATTTCCGGATCCAATGCAGACAAAGGTTCATCCAACAACAGTATCTTCGGTTTTTTAACAAGAGCTCTGGCAAGGGCAACACGCTGTTTCTGACCTCCGGAAAGGGTTCTGGGATCCCGGTCCTGTAATTGTCCAAGGTCTATGATTTCCACCAAATGGTCCACTATTTTTTTGTCTTGTCCTTTTCCGAGGGCGAACAGAAGATTCTCCCTCACGGTCATGTTGGGAAACAGGGCATATTCCTGAAATACAAATCCGACATTCCTTTTCTGGGGAGGGAGCTCAAACTTCTTGTCCATATCGGTCCAAACCGATTTTCCCACCTTAATCCTTCCTTTTTCAGGGCTCAGTAATCCGGCCAGGATAAGTAATAAGGTAGTTTTGCCCGCTCCTGACCTCCCGTATAAAGTGACCAGTTTACCCTCTTCAATATCAAGGTCAATGTCAAGGAGCATTTCTCCCGACGCAGATTTTAATATTTTTTGAAAAGACAACTCAATCATGATATCGGGATCTGTTAAGATAACCTCCGTTTATGAGGTATACCATCAATAAAATTACAAACGTGATCCCGAACAGGATCATTGAATATGAGTTGGCCGCTGAATAGTTCAAGGATTCAACCTCATCATAAATGGCAATTGAAGCCACCCTTGTGCTTCCCGGCAGGTTACCCCCGATCATCAATACAACTCCAAATTCGCCAATGGTATGGGCAAAAGCAAGAATAATACCCGTTATAAGAGAGGGTTTGATATTGGGCAATAGAACCTTGACCATGGTAGTAAACTTGGATTTTCCCAAAACATAAGAGGCATTCTTAAGCGAAGGCGGCAGATTTGTAAAACCCGCCTGAACAGGATGCACCATAAAGGGTAAACTGTAGATCAGGGATCCAATGACAAGGCCTTCAAAAGAAAAAACCAATCTAAGGCCCAGGACACTGTCGATCCAACTGCCAAAAGTATTTGCGGGGCTAAAGGCAACAAGCATATAAAATCCTATCACTGTTGGCGGAAGGACCAGGGGCATGCTCACAAGCGTTTCTATAACCGGCTTAGCCTTAGAACGCGTGTAAGCAAGCCAATAAGCCAATGGAATGGATATGACCAAAAGCAATAATGTCGTGATCAAAGCCAGTTTAAAAGTGAGCAATAAAGGGTTCCAATCTATCATTTTGACAAGATCAATTCATTTGTTTTTACCATGGCTGTAACTTCCATGCCCTGTTTTATTTTCAATTGTTCCACTGCATTTGAGGTTATGATCGAAGTGATGTTCCCCATGGGTGTCGACATGGTTAATTTGCTCAATAAAATATCCGCTTCTATCCTGATAACGGTTCCCACCATTTTATTCCTGAGACTGATACCACTCATATCACCAACACCGATAATGACCTCCGTTTCCTTAAAAATGATCTTTACTTCATTTTTAACTTTCAAAAACGAAGCAGTTTCTGGGGTGTCAATCACTATGGTTGAAAAAACCGAGCCGGCTACATTCACCCTGACGATAGACAAATCACCATTCACATCTATACTTTCAATATTTCCTTTTAATACGTTCATTTAATTTTCTACCTCGTACCCAAACTTATACAAAATTTCCTTGCCTTTTGCAGAAAGAAGGAAATCCCTGAACTGCATCGCCTCATTTAAAAATTGATCCCTGTTGTTCAGGATCACGATCCCTTGAGCAATTGGGGCATATAAATTTTTATCAATGGCCTTCCAGCTTCCCTTGCCCTTCATCAGAGGTGAGAGTACAACAGATTTAGAGGTAAAACCTATATCTGCCGCTTTTGAAATGATAAACTGGTTGGTTTGGGAAATGCTCTCTCCGAAAACCATCTTTTTACCAATTTTTGCTTCCATGCCTTTCTTTTGGATAACTTCCATTGCTGACATTCCATACGGAGCCGTCTTGGGGTTGCCCATGGCTATAAACTTTATTTCATCCTGAGTCAATGACTCAAGAACCGGATCAATCTCATCTTTTAAGGTCCAAAGCACAAGGTTTCCAAAGGCATAGGTCATAGGCCCATCAAGGGTTAACCCTTTTTCGAACAGCACTTCCGGGTATTTCATATCCGCTGAAAGCAACACATCGAAAGGAGCCCCCCCAACCACCTGAGCGGTTAACTTGCCGGAGGAACTCAGCACAACTTCACAATTCACGCCTGACTGGGTTGAAAATACCTCTATCAGCTCATCAATGGCATACTGCATATTGGCAGCTGCAGCTATAGTAAGTTTACCCGGTTGCTTTTTAACACATGAAACAGTGAAAAGCAAACTCGTAAAAATAATCAAGAAAAATACGCTTGACCTGTCATGGCCCTGGTTCATAATTCAATAAAATTTACTGTAAAAATACAAGTCCTTATCTATTTTCAACCAGGGACTGGTAAAAAAACAAATAAAAAAACGAAGGAGCCATCAGATCATTTACAGATCCATAAACAGCTCCTTTCCATTTAAATTATTAAGGTTTAAGATTTCTCCGGAGATAAATATTTATAAACCAAGCCTGCAAGAACAGCCCCAATTATTGGTGCAGCCCAAAACAACCATAGTTGATCCATTGCCCAATCTCCGACAAAAATCGCCTGGCTGGTGCTTCGCGCGGGATTCACTGAAGTATTGGTGACCGGAATACTGATCAGGTGTATCAAGGTGAGCGCGAGTCCTATAGCGATTCCGGCAAAGCCCTTAGGTGCTTTTGAATGAGTCGCCCCAAGAATTACGATGAGGAACATAAAGGTCATGACAACCTCAGTAAGCAGAGCAGCTGTCATTCCATAACCATCAGGAGAATGCACTCCAAAACCATTGGCTGCAAATCCATCGGCAAGATCAAAGCCCTGTTTACCTGAAGCAATAAAATAAAGAATGGCGGCACCGGCAATACCTCCCAAAACCTGAGCCAAAATATAAGGCAACAGGTCCTTTTTGTCGAAACGACCGCCCATCCACAAACCGACAGATACAGCCGGGTTCAGATGACAGCCTGAAATATGACCGATGGCATATACCATGGTGAGAACGGTTAAACCAAAGGCAATGGAGACTCCTACAAACCCGATTCCTAATTCTGGAAATCCGGCTGCCAATACAGCGCTACCACACCCTCCGAGCACCAACCATAGGGTGCCTATAAATTCTGCTACTAATTTTTTCATGATTTTAAAGTTTGGTTCATAAATCTGAGCACCTGTCTTGACTGAAATCTGATGCCCGCTTGATGACTAATTTAAACATTTTTTATCAATAGTTAGCAGAAAGCATGCTGGTTTCGATTCCAATTGGAGCAGGGTCAACAGACTGTCTTTGGATTCACAGCCGTTTTTGTATTTCAAAAAAGGCCTGTGTCATTGCCCGACAAAAAAGGGTCAATAATACTTTCTTTGCCGTTGTTAGGCGAATAACTTTGTTCATATTATTATTATATGCTAATATTATACTCCGTTAAAATGAACCAAACCCTGAAGTCACTTATTAAAAAAGATTTTATGAAAAATTTTGATTCCAGCCAAAGACTCATTTCTCTTGATATGCTGCGCGGTTTAACTATTGCCCTGATGATCGTGGTTAACGATCCCGGATCTTGGAAGCACCTCTATTGGCCGCTGGCCCATGCCGAATGGCACGGGGTCACGATCACGGATTTTGTATATCCCTTCTTTATATTTATCGTTGGGGTATCTATTGTGCTTTCCTCTTCAAAGCAACTGGATACAGGGTCAGACAAGAAAAAAATGAAAAAAAAGATTTGGATCAGGTCCATAAAAATATTTGGATTGGGTATTCTACTCAGTCTTTTTCCTGAATTTAATTTTTTGGAACTAAGAATTCCGGGCGTGTTGCAACGCATCGCGATTTGTTACCTTATTTGTGCACATATTTATCTCGCGACCGATTGGAAAACTCAAGTCCGGATAGGGGTGATCTCTCTGGTGGGCTACTGGCTGGCAATGGTCCTTATACCTGTTCCGGGAATTGGAGCCGGGGTTTTGGAACCCGGAAGGAATCTGGCGGCATGGATAGACGAAATGGTGATTCCTTTACGATT
>CBDUAP010000085.1:0-11913 GCA_965365165.1 uncultured Flavobacteriaceae bacterium | reverse complement strand
CCTTTTCATAAATTGAGATTACGGTGCTATCTTCCGGAACAGCCGGATATCCTTTATATCCCTTTTCGGCACCATCAGGAGGAATTAAATAGGGTTGTGTTCGCCATGCAGTTCTGCCTTGTGGCGAACCATCCAGGGTAAGTTTCATTCCGCCAATACGATAGTGATTCGTATAGGCTTTGCTATTCCACTTAGAGGCCATGTATTTATCTGCAAATTGATAATCAATGTAGCTTACCACGTCCAATTTAAGATGCCCGGCTTCAGCCCTTTTTACAAGTTCTTCGTGGTTCTGCATCGCCCTGCCTTCCTGGGCAGTGGTATATCCATATGAAAGCGCCATTTTTTGACCCGCCTGGAAAAAAAGGTCTGCATCTTCTTTATTTTTAGGACTCATTGCTTGAATCATATGAGGTATAGCGGCAAGTTCTTCCAGCACTCCATTAGGTTCCTTGTTTCCTTCTCTTCTTATGATTCCACCTTCAGGATCTTCAGTAGTGGAGTCAATGTTCAATACTTCCAGACCTTTTGAATTGACTACTGAAAAATGTCCTGATATGTGAATGATCATGATAGGGTGTTCTGTAGACACCAGGTCAAGGTCGTGTTTTGTGGGGAAACGATTTTCTTCGAGTACCGAATCATCGAAGCCCACACCAAAAATCCAACCGGTCAAAGCCCTGTTTTCGGGGGTATTCCATTCTTTTAAGATCTTGATCAGGGCAGGTATGTTCTTTGCGGTTGCATCGGGTGGAGGCAATATCTTTGCCCCGATCGCCTGAGCGGAAAAGGCTGCAAAATGGGCATGTCCGTCAATAAAACCGGGTAGCATAGTGCTGCCTTTCAGATCAATGAATTCATGATCCCTTCCTGATTTAGTCTTTGCTTCCAACAAGTTTCCTGCAAACGAGATTTTACCCTCATTGACAACAAGAGCTTCTACATATTTTGGTGAATCACTCTCCATGGTAATGATATCGCCACCGGAATAAATGATTGACCTGGATGTATCCTCTTGCTTTTGATCAAACTTGCATGATACCAGGAAAGTTAGCCCAAGGGCAATTACGAATGTTGATAAGATTTTCATTTTTGTGTTCAATTTGTGATAAGCTCCATGTATAAGATCAGATGGAATTTTTAAGCTTCTAATTTAGCAAATATAAACCGAACCTTCGCCCTGCAAGCAGGCGGGTAGAAACTCCACGACTCAAGTGAAGCGAACCGAAGCTGCAATTTTATTGAAGGCGCTTCCTAGATCGATTTTTCGCTTATTCAATTTTGAAAAAAGTTTTCATGACAGAATCACCAGCGCTGATTTCAACAAAATAATATCCAGGCTTGGCCATATTATTATTGGTATCAATTTTATCCCAGGCAACAACATGCTCTCCTATTGTATTCATATCATGATAGAGTGTTTTAATTTCATTGTCTGAGAAATCTGTGATGCGTATTTTTATTTTAGTTTCATAATTGACTTTATAATGAACCCTTACAGAATTGGCATCTAATTCCGTATCCACTTTAATCATCTCAAAAGCTCTATATCCATTTTCTGATAACTTTTCGGATTCATTTAAAAATGTATTTATATCAATTTTATACAGGTAGCCATCCTCACTGCACAAAAAAAGGTTTTCATTTTTTATAAGGGGAGTTGAATTAAGATTTCCACCTATTAATGAAAAATTTACAATACTGCCGTTTTTTCTTTTTAAAGCGTATAAATAGCCAAGCCCTTTGCTTTCACCATAAACAGAATAGGCATCACCCGTGGTAAAAAGGATAAAGTCTTTATAAATGACTGGTTTTGAAAAGTTATTGAATAAAAATTCATATTCCCAAAATTTTTCTCCTGAAACAGGATTAAAGGCAATCAATTTATGGTTATCAGATCCAGCAATGTACAAGGTGTCGTTGTAAATTAAGGGATCCCCTGATATCCATCCACCTTCTTTTTCTAAGAAGCTCCATTTTTTTTGAGCAGATTTAATGTCAACAACTTGAAACTCCGGGTTTCTTGCTCCAAAAAACAATAGATCTTTATAAATAGTCATTGCAGTATTGATTTGCCCGAAAATTGGATATGCCTGATTTTCGTACGTATCGTATTTCCAAAGACGTTCATTTTTATTTAAATCGTATGCGTAGAGCTTTCCATTCCAATCTCCAAAGTATAGAATATCCCTGTCGGCAAGAAGCCCTGATTTGATGGAAGCAGAATGATCGGCATTAAGGTTCACTTTAATTCCTCCAGAGTTCAGATTAAATCCTAAAATTGTTCCATCTTCGAACCCAAAGTAAATATTACTTTCATGTATCACAGGAACACCGGAATGATAATCCCAATAATCTTGTTGTGAAGCCTTGTTAACTGCTTGCTTTGAATATGACCAGACTTTTTCTCCTGTTTCACAGTTAATAGCATAAACATCATAGCCACTTTTGAAATAAATAATATTTTCATGCGCAACAGGTTTTGAACGAATTTTAGATCCTGTTTTAAAAGCCCATCTTTTTTTTAGAGTTATAGCGTCAATGGCAAAAAAAATACTGTCATCATTTCCAAAGTAGATGTTATTTTTATATTCGATAGGATTTGATGAAATTCTTGCTTTTGAATCAAATTTTTTAATAACAAAAGGTTTTTCCTGGGCCTTTGAAAATGATGATATAACTAATATAATGGCCAATAATATTTTTTTCCTCATAATTCTGGAATTAAGTGTATGTTATCTTTTTATATTATTTGCAACTTTTCATATTTATTGCTAATACAGAGTTAGTGGCTTATTTTGCTTGTTTCAATCATTAATCCTTCTTTTAGACTTTTTGTATTCCCAAATGAATCAGGATTGAATTTGTTGTTGTTGCTAAGGATGATAACTGTTCTATTCATTTCCATCATCCTTATTAAAGCAGAATTGGATCCTAATATCCCCCCTCTTCTCTCCATGATTTTTGGTTTTGATTTTGCAAATGGATAGTTGTAAGTCCATACACTGTAACCTGAATAGTTGTACTCTGGATAGGACGTGAACATTAGTTCTTTACTTTTCTCAGAAAGTAACATATCTCCATACATTGCTTGGTCAAGTTTCAACAAATCTTCAGCTGTAGAATACATACAGCCTGCGGCATAAAAATTCTCAATGAAAATTAATGGGTCGGTTCCTTTATTATCTTCCTTGTCATAGGAAAAGGTATAGGCAAAATTGTTTGGGTATTTTCCTTTTTCTAAAAAACCTGTTCGAGTCATTGATGCCCTGTCTATAATTCTATTATGTACTGAATTTTTCCAAGAAGTATTATCGTATTTTTCGATAATTAAGCCGAGTAAAACGTAATCAATATTGGCGTAGTTAAATTTATTAAACGGATTAAGTTTGTTCTCAATAGTTTCGCGAACAAACTTTTGAGGACTTTTTGATTGCGTATAAATTTCATCATCTTCATTTGGTAGTCCCGAAATATGCAGCAATAGATGATGAACCGTAATCTTATTTGATTTTGGAATTTTTAAATCTGTCAGTAGGATATCCAACTTGTCTTCTAATCGAATTTTACCTTCTTCTACAAGTTGTAAAACAATGATTGCGGTAAACATTTTCGTGATTGAAGCAATGCCAAAACTCGTTGAGTTTTCTATTCGAAGAGTTGTCTCTTGATCAATAAAACCAAAGGAATTATGATATACAACATTACCACTATCTGCTATAAGAACTGTGCCTTCAAAAAAGTCATTTGATACAGCACTCTTGACAATACTGTCAATTTTCTCGATGTTGATTTGGGCTTTGCCCTGAAATCCAACCCAAAGCAATAAAATCAATATAGTAAGTGCCTTTGTCATAATTTATGATTAAAACTTGCCGCTAACGGTACGGGCTATAACTAATTGCTTGGGTTGTACTTAACTATGATACCTATGTGCCTGAGGCACGTACTCACCAAGCTGAAAACACCCAAGGTTTTCAGAAGACGGGGAGAACAAGCAATTACTGATGGCCCTTAATATGTGATGGCTTTTCTATATTTAGCTCATCAAAATATTCATTCATTTTATCCCAGATGGCATAGTACTCTAATTCTTTCGCACGTTCATCATTTCCCATATCTGTATTAATTACAATGTATCTGCCGGTCTTATTCTTTTTGTCAAAATACATCCAGGTTCCTACTCCTGCATCTCCCCCTGAATGCCCTATGTAGCCCAATGCGCTATGACCAATGAAGATGGCTGGACTAAAATCTCCGTTATATGGATGACCTGCATTTCGTGATTCAAAGTTTTTCTCTTCTAATTGTTCTGAAAAGAGTTCCTTGTAGCTTTCTTTTGAAAGCAATGTGCCTTTGCCACAATATCCTCGAATCAATTCAACTAAATATTTTGCCATATCGCTACTTGATGAAATAAGCATTCCGTCAGGATAGGTTATTGCTGTATAAAAGGGTAAAAGTGTATTGTCATTTCTATATAATCTTGAATGTTTTTTTATATCAACATCTTCTAATGACCAACCCGTAGATGTCATTCCCAATGGTTTCAAGATATGTTCTTTGGTAAATGAATCAAATGGTTGACTTGTCGCTTTTTCAATAACCAAAGCACACAAAGTAGCACCTATGTTCGAATAGTTATAAAGTTCACCGGGTCTGAAGTTTATATAATTTTCTTTTTGATAATAGGGACCATCTTTTTCCAGATATCCTTTAAGATATGTTTCTATTGGTATATCTTTTTCAGAGGGGTTTAATTTTTGAGCGGGATAATCTGTACTTATATTTGTCAGGTCTTGGTTTTTAATGAGTATCCAGGCTCTTTCCATATACTGCTCGTCAGTATCATTGATCCCTGAAGTATGTGTTGCTAATTGCCTTATGGTAATTTTTTCATTAGGATAATTTGGGTTTAATACCTTAAATCCTAAATAATCTTGAATGGGGTCGTCAAGATTTAGTTGACCCATTTCTTGGGCTTTCATTAAAGCAATACCAATTAGGGTTTTAGAAACCGAAGCAATGTGTTGAATAGTATTTTCTGTATATTTTTCTTTTGTCTCACGATTAGAATAGCCAAACCCTTTTTTGTACAGTACTCCGTTATCGTTCACCATTGCAACCG
The DNA here is from genome assembly GCA_965365165.1 of uncultured Flavobacteriaceae bacterium. Lineage (GTDB taxonomy): Bacteria > Bacteroidota > Bacteroidia > Flavobacteriales > Flavobacteriaceae > Lutimonas. The sequence continues at coordinate 6,785 of CBDUAP010000085.1, read as the reverse complement.
CAAATCCGTTTATTTGTCCATTTTTCTGAATAGAATCTAATTCCCTGGTCAATGCGTCTTTTGCTATTTGATTTTCATTTAAAGGAATATTTTTAGCTTTTTTGTCATGATTACACGACAGAAAAACAGTCGAAATGAATAATACTAAGGTTAGTTTTTTCATTATGTGTTGTCCCTTAAGGATTAAAAAATTTGACCATGGTGACAGGATTTTTTTATTCTGCATTTTGATAGGATTCCTTTAGCCATGCTATGAGCTCATTATCTATTTCGTTGACATTGGATAATTTAACCCTGTGCGTACACATTGTTCCAAAAGGTCCTGAATTTTCAAGTCTGTCTGTTGTCTGTTTGTCCTTAAATTTTAGTCCTAAATCAATTCGTGTTTTGGTAGCAGGTTTTATTAAAGCAAATTGTTTTTTTCTGATGATGCTTACGCTGGTCTTTTTTGGAGTGATCGTAACATCTTTGCCAAATTCTTTGATCACAGTTAACAGACTTTCGTAAATAGGAAGTAAATTTTCTTTGCCTTTATATTGATTTTCTACAAGATCGGCCGGAGTTTCATTTTCTTCTTTTGACAAGGCAACAATCGTATTAGCGAATCCGTGTGTTACATTGTGTTCTTTTTTCAAAAAATTTACAGCCTCTGAGTGTTTAAGAAAAGATTTTGTTTTAAGCACAGTTTTCCATTCACTCAAGGACTTGCCCGTTTTTTCGGGCATATTGTTAATCATTGTTTGAAGAGCTTTGTCCATATTATTTATTTTTTGCGTTTGTATTCGTTTCCCATCACATCATTGAGTTTATGAATAACTTTTCGTTGGCAGTGTTATAAGCTTTTAGTTTTCAATAACATTTTTGATGACTTCTCCTTTTTCATCCAGAACTTCAAGTTTTGGTGTGTTGTTGGCATCGATATAAAGCCGCATCCTGTCAGCTCCATTTTTATCTTGTAAAAATACGCCGGTCTCACTATTATAATTCCTTCCTACGAACATTCTTGGAGCCAATATGGGTTCACCTCCATTTTTAACTTTTAAGTATTCTAGCTTTTGACGGTAATTATATCCTGCATTTTCAAGAGAATCCATAATGACCATTCTATCATGCATCTTTAGTGATTTTGCTCGTTCCCATAGTTGAAGGCCATATTTGTTATCACCGTTTTCTCTCGTATATTCCATCAATTGCATGACTTGGTCATCTTTATATTGATCATAAGATAAGATTAGTTGATTCCCTCCTTCTGTTTCGTTTCCATAATATGTCAATCCACCAACTTCATCTTGCTCTTCATTAAAAAACAGGATTCCAGGGGGCCTTTTTCTGACTGGATAAATTCCTCCATCCATCATTCCAGGATGTTGGCGTTGCTGATTACTGATCACCATCTTAAGTTTTCCATCAGGTTCGACTATGTTTATTCGTTCAACGAAAATTTCCTCAAACTTCTGATCAGAAGGGGTTGATTTAAAACCAACAAAGAAAAAGAATACTAATATTCCTGTTACTGTAATGGCATATAATTTCAAGATTAGATTTTCTTTATTCATAACTCCGGATTTTAATTGATTGCAAGGGCTTTGTACATGAAACATGTGCATTTTTAATCGACATCTCTTTCAGTCTTTAAATATTATTCTTTCGTTGGGAGATATTAAAGGTAGCAAAATTCACTCACGTTTGAAATACGTTGTTAAGTGCTGTATTTTTATTTACATTTTTTCTTTCATTGCTTTTCTCAAAAAGTAAATTCCAAAAACACAGGTAACAATGGCAAACATAATTCCGTTTTCGCCGTGCCAATGTTCCGTTCCCTCATTTTTAATTGTTAGTTCAGGCAATATTTTTTGAATATACACATTACTTACTGCGTGGAATATTACTGCCGGCCACAGGCTTTTAGATTTAAAAGTATAGTAGGTCATAATAAATGACATAGAAATAATTACTGTAAAGAATGTTATAAATTCCAATAGCACATTATTACTATAGTAAACGAGCAGTGGCCAATGCCAGGCAGCCCATATAAATCCGCTGAAAACAGATACACCGGTAAACGGAAGTACCTTTCTTAATTCGTAGATAAAAAACCCTCTCCAACCAATTTCTTCTCCTAAAGTTGTTGCTGAGGCTCTTACCACTTCTACGGTTCCTAATAAGATAATAGCTATGACTGTTATCGACGTTGGATTTAATGTTCCTATTCCAAACAAACCAAGTTCTTTTCCCCAATCTGTAATTAATTCTTCATTCGCTAAGCTTCCGAATCCGAAAATCCAGATTAGTAAATAAGTGATTAAACCATATAAGGCAGGAATAAAATAAGACAATCGAATATATTTCCAATCTCCCCAATTCCAATTTAGAGATGAAATTTTACGTCCTTTTATTTTTAAGGTAATAAATGCGGCAATTGCAGGACACCACATTATTGCCCCAACATATATCCGTGAAGGATACAAATTTATTATGGCATAATGGAAAGGTGAAGTAAGAGCAATGACGAGTGCAAGAAATAGAAAGATTGTCTTCCAGGCTTCTTTGCGTTCCGATAAATTTTCTAGCATTTCACTTTTTTATGATTGGTTTGTTTTTAGAAGACGAAGACATTAAGTTTTTGATACATTACGTTTAACGCTTATGTGCATGGTGTTGCCCTTTGGTTATTTATTTATTTCTTCATCAATTAATTCTAACAAATTATCAATATTTTCAACCATATCTTTATGAATCCCTGCCAACCCTCCATTGTTCATCATTGCGAGTCGTAAGCCATTGTTAAAGATTTCATCGTTGAACAGCCACTGAACATCATCAATCATTTTTTGGTATTGCGATTGTGGAATATCTTCAATTGTTAATCGCTTTGGGTATCCGTATTGAGGTTCACTTTTATCAAATAGAACAATTGATTCTGTATGTCCTACTGATCTGTCATATAGGAACTTTTCAAATTCCCTTCGCATATGGTATTCGTGACCTGAAACTTTAGAATAGAAATTGTCAATTTCTAGTAACGCATTTTTAATTGCATCGTTTTTTAATAAACTTAAATTCCCAGAACTCAATAATTCTTTAAACGTATTATTGTTTGGAACAAAACCAGACCAAGAAAACACATTTTCGTATTGGTTTGTATAGTTAATTACATCCTCCAGAGTTTTAGGGATTGTAATGTTAAGCAAATAGGTACAACTTTTCGCTTTTTCGAAGTGATACAAACTAAAGGCTTCAATGTTTTTATTTTCAAGTATCAAATCTTCTTTTAAGTTTTCGAGATAATTAATTTCGACTGCTCTTGCTTTTTTGACTTCATTCCAATTATTAATCTGTAAAGCAATCAAAATTCCAATAACGACAAGAATAATTTCACCAATGGCATATTTGAAATACTTGCCGGTTTTGCCTTCAGAAAGTAAATTTTGCCTGATGTGTCTGAATAATTTGATCATATTTTTATAAATGCTAAGGGTCTCATGTAATCTTCCGCAAAGAAACTAATTTACTGATTTTATTATATTTAAAGAATTTCACCAGGGGCTAATTTTGATCCTGATCAATGACAGGGGCCAGGATTTATAAACAGCCGATTTTTAAGAGGCGCCTCATCTGGAACAGTTTTTTTATATACATGATTCAATTCTTGTCATTCTAGGATGATGTATTTTCGCAGGTCAGATGTAAGTATATTGTGCAATTCCTGTTTGTTATGTTGACTGGTTTCCGCAAAGACAAAGCCGAACAGCGGGAATTGTTTGATATCCAGTTTTCGGATGAGCACCGGGTTTTCAAAATCCGCAGCAAGTTTTGAATAATCGAAATCTAAAATACGACCCGCGTCAATGCCTGAACTATTGTTCAGTACAATGATACTAAACAATTTATCTTCTTTGTCCTTAAATATGACTTCCCAGTCTGGGGTTTTGTTGTTCATAAAATAATCGTATGAATTTAAGCCCAATGTTATTCCTGACAAATCAGCCGTTGTACACCAACCGCCGAACCTCAAAGGGTTGATCTCAATGGGTCGAATCTTTCCGTGATCATCAATTCTAAGTTCGGCATGCGCAGGGAAGTTTTTTAAATTCAGTTTTTCACCAACAATGCTCAGAAAATTCTCAACCTTTTTTTTGTGTTTGGCAATAATATTTTTGGATGTCGTATAAACCCTGTCGCTCGTATCTTTACCGGAAGAAAAGACGTGATGCAATATATTTAATATGACAACTTTCCCTTCATGATCATGATAGTAATCAATAGCGTATTCTTCTCCATAGATGAATTCCTCAATGATAAAATTGCTTGTATTCAAAACTGATTCGGGAAAGATGCTTTTCAGTTTTTCAGGTTGTAATTCACCTTTGGCATGCAGCCAGTCTTCCTCATTTTTGATTATGTGTACCCCGATGCTAAAAAAACCGATGGATGGTTTAATCACAAAAGGAAAAGTGACCTGCTTCGAGGTGAGCCCTTGTATTTCTCCGAGACTTACCTGTTTGAAATAAAAATTCGTAAAGATACTTTTGATGAGCTCTCTGAACTTAAACTTATCTTTTAGGACGCTAATCTGACCGGCGCGTTCAGTTCCCTTTAAATATTGTTCTATCCAATGCAGGCCATTTTCAGAAACAGAATACAGCGGATGAGATGAACTGCTTTTCAACAGGTTTATGGCTTCCTCCTCAGGGATCCAGTTTAAAGATTCATCATTGACGAGTTCTCTGGCATTTGGGGTGGAAATGATCCTGAAGTTACCATCTCTTATTGTTTTGATAAGAAATTTCGATATATAAGGTTGATCTACCAAAAACATATTTTTTCATTTTTTTGCTTGCAGCCTTTCATGAGCATCCTTCATGAACCAAAGCGCTAACCGGTTTCAATAAAGTTCGGGTGGGTGTCAATTTTCGCCTATAAAGAGGCGCACCCGGATTGTTTTAATTTTTTGAATTGTTCATCTGAATTGATTTTCGATAGGTGAATATGCTTTCAACAATTACAGTCATGATGATGAATGTACCTCCTATTATTGTTCTGGGCTCAGGATATTCATATAGAAATAGCATTCCCATTAAAATACCATAAACAGGTTGTAAACTACTAATAATACTTGCAGAAGTCACAGAAAACTTTTTAAAACTATATAAAAACCATGTATGGCCTATTGCGGTAGTTAACAAAGACAGGACGATTACCCCGGGGAGTTGGATTGTGAAGTTATCCAAATCTTCAAAAAAATAGAAAGGTGACAAAAAAACCATGATGACAATCAGTTGATACAGCATTAAAACCGAACCGTTGTACGCTTTTATTTTGGCCTTGCTGATAATATTGCGTAAGGAATAGAAAATTGCAGACAGCACTCCCAGGGCGATTGCCTTTGAGTAATCATGATCAAAATCTAAATCCGGAATGAGAAAATAGACACCCAGTAAAACAAAAATCCCCAATACCAAATGAATTTTTTCAAATTTGGTCTTTAAAATCATCGGTTCCAAAAATGTTGTAATTATCGGAAACGTAAATAACGATATCATCCCAATTGCCACATTGGATAATTTTAAAGAATAGAAATAGGTCAACCAGTGCAATCCCAATAATAATCCGCTAACAAACAGTGTCTTTCTGTCTCGTTTATGAACCTTAAAATCAAATCGTCTCCATTTGCAAAACAGAAATATAAAAAACCCACCGATAATTGCTCTTGTGCAAATAATCACAGGAACCGGCAAATCAATGTATCTGCCCAATACACCGGAAGTACTAATGAATAGTATCGCAAGGTTTAATTCAAGTAAATTTTGAACATTCTTGTTTTTATACATCATCTTATTTCACTGTTGCTTGGGTAAAAATTATTCTGAAGCTTTGATATATTTGGTTGGTCTGCCAAAAAACATATTTTTTCTTTTTTTATTCTTGATTCTCGATTAACAAAATTGCTTTTTCCGCAAAACGCCGGCCCATAATCACATATCCATCAGCCGACATATGTAAGTCATTTTTTATTTCTTCTCCTTTTCTATTTATTCCATCATTAAGATCATCAGTATTCATCCAACTGAAACGAGGATTAGATGCTGCTACTTTTACCTGAATATTTCGAATCATGGTCCAGTGAGGATATTTCTCGTTTAGCATATCAAAATCACTTAATCTACCAATGATAAAGTAAATATCTTTTCGTTCCAGATCTTCACTAAGTTGGCCATAAAGTCCTGTCAGGCTTTCTTCGTATACTTTTCCTAGTTTTTCTTTCGCATCGCGTTCACCCTGCATCCATATAAAGGTTGCAGTTGCGATTTTCTCATTTTTAATTGCTGAATAAACTTTGGTCATTAAAGAATCATACAAATCCGGTTGAGCCTTGGGTTCATTTCCTATTAATGGTTTCCAATCCTTATACCAACGTCTTATGGGTTGACCTCCTGATGCATCTTTTACTACGATCACATTTTCTTCTCCAAATTTGTCTTTGAGTACAGGAGTAAAAGACTCCTCGTGATTTAATAAGGCCATATTTGATTGCCCTGAGAGAATAAATAAATGTTTTCCTTCAAATTTTGAGGCACAGGATGAAATTATAAACACCAATAAACTCAATAAAAATATTGTCTGCTTCTTCATTGTCATTATGATTGATATTTACTTATCAAGTATAATTCAAATTTCATGCCTGCACTGTAACTCTGTCTTTTTTACCGACACCTATTCGCCCAAAGATATGTCATTTGTCAAAATCCAAATCCTGAATTCTGAAATTAATCAGTTCACTTCTT
>CBDUAP010000084.1:0-11938 GCA_965365165.1 uncultured Flavobacteriaceae bacterium | reverse complement strand
CAACCAAAGAAGCCGTGCAGCTATTGATGAATGATGATGACACTGATGCCATTGTAATGATTGGTGAAATAGGAGGGCAGCTAGAAGCTGATGCAGCCCGTTGGATCAAGGCAGATGGCAACAGAAAGCCTGTAATTGGTTTTATAGCTGGTCAGACTGCGCCTGCAGGAAGAACCATGGGGCACGCAGGGGCCATTGTTGGAGGAAAGGATGATACTGCCCAGGCAAAGATGGCCATTCTTGCTGAAAATGGCATTCATGTTGTGGAATCACCTGCTGAAATAGGCCAAAAGGTTTTAGAGGTTTTAAGTTAACAGACATTTTATACATAAAAAAAACCTGTCATCAATTGACAGGTTTTTTTTATTGTAAATCATTATTAGGTTTTTATATCCTTTTGTTTTTCTTTCATGTTTTCATCAAGGAATTTCGTCATCGCATTGTAAAAGTCGAAACGGTTCTCTTCATTGTAAAACCCGTGTCCTTCATCTTCTTTTAGCATATACTGAACTGTGACACCATTTTTCTTTAAAGCTTCCACCATTTGATCTGATTCAGCCTGTACGACCCTAGGATCGTTGGCGCCCTGAGCAATAAACAAGGCAGTCTTGATTTTGTCTACATGAAAGACAGGACTGTTGGCCTTCATCATAACGCTGTCTATCGTATTGGGATTTCCCACCATTTCATAGATCATTTCCCTGTAAGGTTCCCAATAAGGTGGAATAGCATTCATCCAGGTAAAAATATTGGACACCCCTACATAGTCAACTGCGGCTGCATAGAGTTCAGGAGTATTGGTGATGCCTGCGAGCGTCGCGTAACCTCCGTAACTTCCTCCATAAATTGCAACTCTTTCCGGATCTGCAATCCCCTGATCTATCAGCCATTTAACACCATCCGTGATATCATTTTGCATTTCCTGCCCCCATTTTTTGAAGGAAGACTGCCAAAATTCCTTTCCGTAACCCGTTGAACCCCTGAAGTTCATTTGTAAAACGGCATAACCTCTGTTGGCTAACAGCTGGACCTCCGGGTTAAAACCCCAGTTATCCCTTGCCCAGGGTCCGCCATGCGGGTTGATCACCACAGGAAGGTTTTTGGCTTCTTTTCCTTTTGGCAGGGTCAGGTAGCCATGTATGGTTAAACCGTCTCTTGAGGTATACTTTATTGGTTTCATATCTGCAAGGTGCTCCTGATTCAACCAGGGGCTCAGATCTGCAAAATGCTTTATTTCTTTGGTTTTATCGTCGTAGGAATAATAAGTACCTCTTGTTTTATCATTTCCTGCATAAATTAAAAATACATCCTCCTCTTTATTTGATGAAGCAATATAATATTCATTGTCTTTACCAATTTTCTCCGTAAAAGTTTTATAGAGTTCTTCAGATTTTGGGTCCAGAAATTTGCGTTGCATTTTGGTCGTGTTATAACTGATAACCGTAGGGACTTTTCTTTTGTTTGAATAAGAAATTCCGTTCACATCTACCTCATCATGCATAAAAATCACTTCCAATTCTTTATTCTCCATGAGGTCATATTTTACAACTGCTGCTTTATCTCTGCCTATATTTGAAACGGCATAGATGACATGACCATTATCAAAATCAAAGAACTGAGGATTTAGGGTCTCTCTGAAATTAGTGGTAATTACTTCTTTGAAGGCGTCTTTTTCGGTGGGTCTGTAAAGGATTGTCTGATCTACGCCATTCGTCACCATTGCCAGTCTGATGGTTCCGTTATGGTCTGTTACCCACCCGGTAATATTTCCAGGATTTTCATAAAGCATTTTCATTTTTCCTGTTTCTATATTAATCTTGTAGGGATCAAAAATCTGAGGATTTCTTTTATTCAGTCCGATGATCATCTCAGTTGAATTGTTTTCAAGATCATCAATGATCTGAGCACGAACCCCGTCGAAAGGAGTGAGGTCCTTTTCATTTTCACCATTTTTATCAACTGCATACAGATGAAAATTTTCGTTACCACCCTTGTCTTTTAAATAAACCAGGCGGTCGTTACTGGCCCAGAAATAACCATTGATACCCCTGTCTTCTGAGTGTGTTACCCTAATTACAGAATCAGAATCGATTTTTTGAACGTGAATGTTCATCCTGTTTTTATAAGGCGCCCTGAAAGCTATGTGTGTTCCGTCTGGTGAAAGTCTAAAGGTTGATTTTTCAGAATTTTTAAACATATCTTCTACAGAAATCTCCGGAGGAGGCTCAGACAATACGACTGCTTCTTTTTTTGAATCGCTGCATGCCACACCTAGCAAAACCATAAAGAGTAAAAAAAATTGTTTCATTTTATTTTGATTAAAGTTCATATTTAAAGTATAATTTTAAGCCTATTAAGTTACAATAATTAAATTTATCTATGTTAAACTTATCATAATTCTAAGACATCATTTTAAGAGGATAAAGTTCTTTAATACATTTAAGTTTTATATACATGAAATATTAAAAACCTAGTTATGAAAAAGTCTCCATTGTTATTTTTTATCATCTCCCTGTTCTTTCTGAGCAACTGTAAAGATGCATCTAAAACAAATATTTATGAAACTGAAAAACATCAGGATGCAAATGGATTTACCTACGAGACCGTAACCAATGACCCAACCGGGTTAAGGCTGTACACCCTTGAAAACGGGCTTAAAGTTTACCTGAGTCAAAATCAGGATGAACCAAAGATCCAAACCTATATCGCGGTCAGGGCGGGTTCCAATTATGACCCCAAAGACCGAACCGGTCTTGCACATTATCTTGAGCACATGCTGTTCAAAGGTACTGACAAAATAGGAACTTCTGACTGGGCAATGGAGTCACAGTATATAGACAGTATATCTCAATTTTATGAAAGGCACAAAGAAGCAAATGATCCGGTAAAAAAGAAATCCATCTATCGTGAAATAGACAGGCTGTCTTCCACGGCATCGAATTATGCGATTGCCAATGAAATTGATAAAATGATGAGCTCAATCGGTGCCCAGGGTACCAACGCCCATACCTGGTACGAAGAAACGGTATATCATAACAAAATACCCGCAAATGAATTGAATAAATTTCTTTTACTGGAAAAGGAACGCTTCAGTAAATTGGTTTTAAGATTGTTCCATACCGAACTGGAAGCTGTATATGAAGAATTCAACCGCAGTCAGGATAATGACGGAAGAAAGACTTATTTTGCCATGATGGATGCTTTATTTCCCACGCATCCTTATGGTCAGCAAACCACAATTGGTACTTCTGAACACCTTAAGAATCCTTCCATGCTTTCGATCCATGAGTATTTTGAAACTTATTACGTTCCCAATAATATGGCTCTTGTTCTGGTTGGAGACCTGGAATTTGACAAAACCATCAAAATGGTGGATGCCACCCTGGGTCAATTTAAAAGTAAAGAACTAAATCATCCTGAATTGCCAAAAGAGAGGCCCATGTCTCAAATTGTGGAAAAGGAGGTGTTTGGGCCAAGTGCGGAGAACATTTCCCTGGCATACAGATGCGAAGGGAAAGGTTCAGAAGAAGAAAAGTTTATCACATTGATTGACATGATCCTGTCAAATTCCAGTGCAGGCCTTTTTGACCTTAATTTGAACCAGAAGCAGTTATTGCAGAATGCTTCTTCTTCTCCTTCCTTCAATATTGATTACGGGGTGTTGAGGTTTACCGGATATCCAAAATCAGGGCAGTCGTTGGATGAAGTCAAAAATTTGATGCTTGAACAGGTGGAACTGATCAAACAAGGTGATTTTGATGACTGGATGATTGAAGCTATTGTCAATGATCTAAAGCTGACCAAAACAAAACAATATGAAAATGCCACTTCCGTCGCTGGCCTTTATTACGGATCATTTATCCAAAGGCAGGACTGGAAAGATCGCCTGGCTTTTTTGAAGGAGCTCAAAAATATCAGCAAGGAAGAAGTTGTGGCATTTGCCAATGAATTTTTTAATGAAAACTACGCAGTCGTTTATAAGCGCCAGGGAAAAGATGAGAATATCGTAAAGGTAGAAAACCCAGAAATAACCCCGATCAAGATCGATAATGAGTCCAGGTCTGAATTCCTGATCGATTTTAGCCAAATGGAACCTGAAGCTTTGACGCCTGTTTTTGTTGATTATAAAAAGCTGATATTAAAGAATCAATTGAAAAGCGGGATAGAAATGTCTTATATCAAAAACACCAATAATGATCTTTTTAGCCTTAACGTAATATTTGATATGGGGAAAGATAATGACAAGAAATTACCCCTGGCAGTAGGTTATCTTGAATATTTAGGCACTGAAAAATACGCAGCCAACGACTTGAAGAAAGAATTTTATAAGCTTGGGATTGATTATTCTGTCAATACAGGTTATGACCGTTCTTACATATCCATCTCAGGTTTACAAGAAAATTTAGGTAGAGGGCTGGAGCTCTTAGAACATTTATTGGCCGGGGCGGTTGTTGATCAGGAAGCCTATGACAATTATGTTTCGAGAATTTTAAAATCCAGGGAAAATTCAAGAGGAAGTAAAGATAATATCCTTTGGGGAGGTTTGGTCAATTATGCGCTCTACGGAGAAAATTCTCGTTTAAGGAATATTTATGATGCTGATGAACTCAATTCTATGGACCCTGCTGATTTGGTGAAAATCATAAAAGATCTGAATAATTTTAAGCACAGGATCTTCTATTATGGAAAGAATGAAAAGGAAGCCATCAAAGCGCTGGACCTTTATCACATTACAGATAAAGCCCTAAAAGACTATCCGGTTGCAGAGGTGTTTGAAGAACAGGAAACCGGAGGAAAGGTGTTTTATGCGAATTTTGATATGGTACAGGCTGAATTGGTTTTCTTGGGGAAAGGGAAGGTTTTCAACCCTGAAAAAATGGCTGTTTCAAGTGTATTCAATGCCTATTTTGGCGGTAATATGTCTTCTGTTATTTTTCAGGAATTAAGAGAATCGAAATCCTTGGCCTACGCTGCATTTGCCTCATATCAGCAGGCGAGCAAAACCGACAGGAGTGATATTGCATACGCTTATATCGGGACACAGGCCAATAAGTTGACTGAGGCGGTGGAGGCCATGGATCAGCTTTTAAAGGAGATGCCGGTAGTGGAGCAAAAGTTTCAAGACGCCAAAGAAGCTGCACTAAAGCAGATTGAAGCGCAGCGAATTACAAAATCAAATATATTCTGGAATTATGAACGGCTCAAGAAAAGAGGAATCGATTATGATATCAGGTCCGAAATCTATGATGAAATAAAGGGATTGACCATGCAGGACCTGGTTGATTTTTTCAATGAAAATATCAAAAGCCAGGAATATTCATTAAGCGTTATTGGCAGTAAAGATGTGATTGATTTCAAATCCCTTCAGAAATTTGGTGAGTTTCAGGAGCTGGAGGTTGATTATCTCTTTAATTACAAAGATATACCTGTGAAACAATAGGAATTAATCCTCCTTAAAAATTTGACCGGGCCCTTTATCCTGTTCCATCTTTTCATGATAATGGCATGCTGACATTCAATTTTTAGTATCTTTGAATTTTTCAAATCAAAAACAAGAACATGAAATTATTAGAAAATAAAACAGCTCTGATTACAGGTGCATCCCGAGGGATCGGAAAGGGAATTGCCATAGCCTTTGCCAAGCAGGGAGCGAATGTCGCATTTACCTTTAATGCCTCGGTCGAAGCGGCAAAGGAACTTGAAAAAGAACTTGAGTCTTATGGGGTAAAAGCCAAGGGCTATCAGTCAAATGCGGCCAAATTTGATGCGGCTCAGGAACTGGTTCTGGAAGTATTGAAAGATTTTGGATCCTTGGAAATATTGATCAATAATGCAGGTATTACCAGAGATAATTTATTGATGAGAATTTCTGAAGAAGATTTTGATAAGGTTATTGAAGTGAATCTTAAATCTGTATTTAACCTTACCAAGGCCGTTATCAGACCCATGATGAAACAAAGGCAAGGGTCAATTATAAACATGAGCTCAGTGGTAGGTGTAAAAGGAAATGCAGGTCAAACCAATTATGCCGCTTCCAAAGCGGGAATTTTAGGGTTCACCAAATCTGTTGCGCTTGAACTTGGTTCCAGAAACATTCGTTGTAACGCCATAGCTCCTGGGTTTATAGAAACGGAAATGACAGCCAAACTGGATCAAAATACGGTTGATGAATGGCGCAAGGCCATCCCTTTAAAAAGAGGAGGGTCTCCGGAAGATGTTGCCAATGCCTGTATTTTCCTGGCTTCTGATCTGTCTTCCTATGTGACGGGTCAAACCCTCAATGTTGATGGAGGGATGTTGACCTGATCATCCAATTTCGGAATATGTATAATCAAGCAAGCCTGTATTTTTATGGGTTTGCTTTTTTAATACAATACCTGTAACAAATCGTAATGATTGAGTATTTTTGACAGTAACTATGGAGGCACTACAGCTGTTTTTGATTTTTTTGGCTTTTGCGGTTTCTGGTGTGATCGTTTATTACCAATATATGCGTGGCCAGAAATTGAAAAAAACAGGGAAATTACTTTCATTTTTAAGATTTGTGACCCTGTTCAGTATTTTCTTGCTGCTAATAAATCCTGGCTTTCAACAAAAAGAATTTAAAATCATCAAACCCGAATTACTGCTTGGGGTTGATAATTCAAGTTCCATAGTTTTTGGAAGATCGGATGGTGAGTTGCGGCAAATTGTTGCAGAAATCATTTCTGATAAAGAATTAAATAATAAATTTGATATACGCAGATTCAATTTTGGAGAAAGTCTTTCTTATGATACCTTGTTACATTTTAAGGAGGATCAAACCAATATTTACAATGCCATCGAAATGCTCAATGAGGCAGGGGGGCAAAAGACTGCCCCTATTGTTCTCCTTACAGACGGAAACCAAACTTATGGGAGGGCGTATCAGTACGTGGCCTCTAAACAACCGGTTTTTCCGGTAATCTTTGGGGATACTGTTTTTAGCCCTGACCTCGCAGTGAGCCTGGTCAATGTCAATGCGTATGCGACCATGGGAAATAATTTTCCGGTTGAAATATATTCGAATTTTAACGGTGGCACTGATCTTGAGACCAACTTGGTCATTGAGAGGGATAAGGAGATGATTCACTCCGAAAAAATTGTATTTTCCGAAAAGATCAAAAATCATCGTTTAGAAATATTCCTGCCTGCAGACCGTGAAGGAATGCAATTGTACAGGGTGTATCTTGAGCCCTTTGAAGCAGAGAAGAATAAGGTTAACAATGCATTTAGCTTCGGAGTTGAGATGATTAATGAGCAGACAGAAGTAGCCATAATTTATGACGTCTTACATCCCGACCTGGGAATGATAAAAAGAAGCATTGAATCAAACAAGCAAAGAAAAGTGGTTTTGCTGCCTTTGGAATCAATGGAAGTATCAAAAAAGGATTATTCGATATACATTCTTTATCAGCCAAATTATGGTTTTAAGGGCGTATTTGAAAAATTAAACACTAAAGACAGCAGCTTTTTTCTTATAACCGGATCCCATACAGACTGGCGTTTTTTAAACAACATTCAGGGGTCTTTTACGAGGGAACCATCTGAGGCAACTGAGTTTTATTTTCCGCTGTACCGTGATGATTTTAAGACATTTTACAGCGAAGATATCGGGTTTGATGGCTTTCCGCCTTTAATAGATTATTTTGGTTCTCTTTCATTCAAGGTTCCCCAGGAGACATTGCTCGCACAAAGCATCAACGGTATTTCAACAAAGGAACCCTTGATAAGTACCTATACCGAGGGAAACAAGCGAAGGGTGGTACTCTTTGGCGAGAATATTTGGAAGTGGCGCCTCTACAGCCATAAGCAGGAAGGTACTTTTGATAATTTTGATCATTTTTTTAACAGCCTGATCCAGTACCTTCAACTCAGTGACAAGCAAAAGGAAATGGAGCTGATCTATCCGGCTGTAAATTATGCAGACCAGCCTGTAAAGGTCCGGGTTAAAAATTATGACAGCAACCTCAACCCAGAATTAAATTCCGACCTGGTACTAAGGTTCAAAGACTCCGCTGAAAGTATCCCTTTTTTTGTGAGGAACAATGCCTATGAAATTCAATTACCGGATCTTGAGCCTGGAACGTATACCTTCACTGTAACAGATAAAACTTCTGATGAGGAACAGGCCGGATCCTTTGCTGTGATTCCTTTTACCATGGAGCAGGAGAAATCAAGTGCTAATGTGAAGGACTTGAATGAATTGGCTCTGAATTCGAAGGGTAATGCTTTTTATCCTGACCAGTTTCGTCAATTAAAGCAGGTACTCTTGGAAAACCCAAATTTCAGGTCAGTGGAAAAAGAAAGCCTTAAAATGATTTCTTTAATTGATTGGAAGTGGCTTTTAGGCCTAATTGTGCTATCTTTGAGTCTTGAATGGCTGATTAGAAAATTCAGAGGGATGATCTGACCGGCTCAATTTTAAAAAGTATAAATTATAAAATAAATTAAAATGGCACAACAACCACAATTACAATTCCCTAAGGGAATTTTACCCATTGTTTTTATCGGGATCATCGCGTTGATTTTCATTTCAAAATCGACCATGACCATGGACGCCGGAGAGGCAGGTGTTTTGTGGAAACGATTTGGGGGAGGAGTAGTGACAGACGAACCGCCTTTAGGTGAAGGATTTCATCTGGTTGCGCCCTGGAATACGGTGATCGTATATGAAACCAGGCAACAGGAGCTAACAGAAAAAATGAAAGTACTTTCTTCAAATGGTCTTGACATACAGCTTGAAGCAACTGCCTGGTATGAGCCAAGATCTGAGCAACTGGGGTTTCTTCACCAAACAAAGGGAACAAATTATTTAGACAGGGTATTAAAACCTGCCATGCGTTCCGCAACCAGAAGTGTTGTGGGGAGGTATACGCCAGAACAAATCTATTCTTCCAAAAGGGATGCCATTCAGGCGGAAATATTTGAAGAGACCAAAAAGATCGTCGAAGACCAGTATATCCAGCTCAATGATGTTTTGGTAAGAGATGTGACCCTACCTACCGCCATCAAGGATGCGATTGAAAGAAAGTTAGGTCAGGAACAGGAATCCCTTGAATATGAATTCAGACTGGAAAAAGCCCAAAAGGAGGCACAAAAACAAAGGATCGAGGCACAGGGTAAGGCAGATGCCAACAGAATTCTGAGCGCCTCACTGACGGATAAAATATTAAAGGACAAAGGAATTGAAGCGACCCTTCAACTCGCGGAATCACCAAACTCAAAGGTGGTTATTGTAGGGAGCGGTGGAGACGGACTTCCACTGATCCTTGGAAACAATTAATATGCTTAAAAATGATAAAGGCCGGTATTACCGGCCTTTTTTATTCTGATCCCTTGATGCGGATCATGTCCTTTTTGACCTGGCCTTTTTGAAGGGCCCTGTAATTTTCATAACATTCCAAAACAGCCTCTATGATCTGCAGGTCGCTCGCTTTATTGATAAATCGGCTCGAATAATTACATTCTGACAAGAGATCATTTAATTCCTTTCGGCTCATATCAAGATAATCCATCATGATCTCTCGACTGTATTTTTGTTCCATCATGTTTCTCATTCGATCTCCTTCTTTCAATTTCCTGAGCCGTTCCATTTCCTTTGGCTTTTTTCCAAATTTGTTATACCAGAAATCAACAGGGTTAAAAATGGCCCCGAGGCCGGAATTATAGTTCCTTTTGTAGGAATTTCCCATCTCATAAGCCTGGGGAAGTCCGTTGATATGTATTCGGCTGTATGCGTCTGCAGGTACATTTTTTGAATCGACGACAAGCACACCAATAAGTTTATGAGATTTCACCGTCACCTCCTGTATATTCACAACTTTTTCATGGATGGCTATCTCGAGCTCATTTCCTTTCAGAAGGTCATTGGTGATTTTTAACTTAATTGATTGAAATCCGATATAGGATATAAAGATGGTATCATTGACCGTGGCAGGAATTTCAAACTGCCCGTTGTTGTTTGTTATGGTTCCGTCAACAGTGTTCAAATTTACGACATGCGCACTTTGTAAAGGCTTTTTGTCTTCGATACTGATGATCCTTCCCCGCAGATAATGCAATTTTTGATCTAAATTCTTTAAGATCGTATCCTTTTGCACAGAATCCTTGATTACTTCAGTGACCTCTTGAGCGTTAACGAAGGCTGTGAGGCAAATCAATAAAAAAGAAAGCACAATTTTTTGCATGGGGCAATGATACTAATTATTAAGGTATTTTTTTAATAAAATAATGTGAAAATTACCCGGCTGCATCTCGATTTATCTTACCACACTTGGCATTCTAACTGGAAAATTGCTGCAAATATTCCCGGCTTGAGTAAAATAAGATTTCACTTTTCATTTTTTCAGGCCATGAAATGTTATAATTTAAAACTGACTATTCCACAGTCCATTTCAATCACCTGCCCTGAAACGGTCCTTGCTTTATCACTGATCAAAAAATGCGCCATGGATGCCACATCAGATGGTTCCAGGTAAGTTTTAAGAGGATGGCGCTCTTTCATTTTTTCCTTGACTGCATCATTTCTCAATATTTTTTCAGCAAGACCTGTATTGGTAAGCGTAGGAGCTATAGCATTCACTCTGACATTCGGAGCAAGCTCGGCCCCAAGTGTTTTTACCAGGGCTTCGACACCGGCCTTGGATACAGCTGTACTGGCATGAAAGGGCATACCCATTTTTACTGCAACAGTGCTAAACATCAATATGGCAGGATTTTCACCTGTCTTTAATGTTTTTACATATTTTTGAATCACCCTGACAGCACCAAGGACGTTCAACTCGAAGTCCTGCTTAAAATCCTCCTGGTTCAACCTGCCAAAGGGTTTCAAATTGATATTTCCAGGACAGTATATAATACCGTCAACACTTTCAAGATCGGGAAGAGGGTCTTTTAAAACATCAACAGAGTGATGCTCAAGATTGGAATGAGAAATTCCAATAGCAGTTCTGCTAAAATTGATAATTTTATGGGTATCGATCATTTCGGTAACGGTCGCATGACCAATTCCCTTGCTACCTCCGACAATCAGGATCGTTCTCATTTTTATGTTTTTAATTCGATCGCCCTGCGGCGTCTGTATATAATACTTTAATCTTTAATATAATTCTGTAATTCGGCTATCTTTTCAGCAGACTCAAAGGCACCCCCGTAAAAAGAAGTGATCGTTGAAGAGGTTTCATCCCTGATGCCCCTTGATGAAACACAAAGGTGCTTGGCATCAATGATCACGGCAACATCTTCAGTTTCCAAAGCTCGTCTTAATTCATCTGCGATTTGGTTGGTAAGGCGTTCCTGTACCTGAGGCCTTTTGGCAAAGTACTGCACAATTCTGTTCAGCTTTGACAATCCTATTACTTTTCCTGATGAAATATAGGCAACATGGGCCTTTCCAATAATGGGCACAAAATGATGCTCACAGTTAGAATAAAATGTGATATTTTTTTCCACGAGCATCTGATTGTACTGGTATTTATTATCAAAGAGCGCCATCTTTGGCTTGTTCTTGGGGTCCAGTCCCGAAAAGATTTCTTCCACATACATTTTAGCAACCCTGTGGGGTGTTCCACTAAGGGAATCATCATCGAGGTCAAGCCCCAGTGTTTCCATGATGGCTTTGAAATGAAAAGCAATAATTTCTTTTTTTTCCTCATTAGGTAAGTCAAAGGCACCGTCCACCATTGGCGTCTCCAACCCGGTCAGTAAATGACTGTCACCAATATCTTCCGCTGTAAATCCATTTAAATTCAAATTATTTTTGAAGGCTAATCTTGTTTCTATATTGTTCATAGTTGTCTTGTCAAATGCTGTCCAGAAAGCACAACGGGTTATATATTTTTTGTTATATGATAAATTAGTCTCTTAATTCTTGGTTATAAACTCATAGAACTGTCTGGTTCCTGAACTTCTGATATAC
>CBDUAP010000083.1:0-11977 GCA_965365165.1 uncultured Flavobacteriaceae bacterium | reverse complement strand
CCTTATCATTTCCATTAAAATAATCTGCCGATGATAAACTAACAGGGATGTGAGGAGCAATCCATTTGCGCTGATCCTCTGCCTTTGATGTTTGATGGAATTGTGTGGAAACCAATCCCATTAATCCTGAATAGGGCAACTTGAACCAGCCGGCTTCTCCAATATGATTTGGTTTTGAACCGCTTGGCTCACCTACAAGAATTGAATTGGTGTAATTCGTTATATCCGTTAATAAGTTTTGTGCCGCGGAAAAGGTTTCTCGACCGATTATTACAAAAATTTGCCCTTCGGGATTCAAAACTTCAAAACTATTTAGGGTTTTAATCATAGGAGGCAATAAGGAACCGTTTCCACCGTGATTATGTCTTAAGTCTAAAATTAAGTTATCCGTTTTGTTTTGTGTAAATTGATTGCGTAATTCGATATTGAAATCGTTAAAAGACTGCTCTGTCTTGTTTGTGACTGTATTGAACTGAATATAGATGGTACTTTCTTGGGGCATTGATTCTGACCAATATGGGTTGTTTATTTTTGATATGAATAAAGGCTGTGGTTCAATTTGCAGCGGTGGTAATTTGGGGAAGCCTGTAAAATTCCATTGAATTGGATTCATTGTTACTTCTAATGACTCACCTTTTTCATCAGCTAAAGTAATTACCACTTGATCTGCATTTTTGATAACTCCTACACCTTTAAGCACGTTTGGCAATCCTAAATAATAAGGACCCAACCAAAGGATTTGCATATCGTTATCTCTGGCGTTTACCACATTTGTTTTTTGAAGTGCTTGTTCAACAGGCACATCCCCAATCAATTCCACTTTATAGCCAATCCATTGTTTGAAGTCTTCTTCAGCATTCACAATAAATACTCCATCATTAAATTGATAGAATTGTACCGGAAGTTTTTTTAAGGCACCATTTACCGGAGATGTTGGTACAATCAAATTATGTCCATTACCTAAGTCTCCTAAAATTTTCATTATCGCCACAACGATTTGTTCATCTGACATTGAGTTTATATTAGATTTTAACTTTAATATTGTTTTGTCAAAATTGCTTTTAGATAACGAGTAGGATGGGCTATAATGCAACTCAAGGATTCGCTTCTTTAAATAATCTAAATCACTGGCCCAAGTTTCTTCCCTGGTCAAATTTTCTCCACTTCTATATCCAAATAATTGTTTGAAATCTATATCCTCGCTAAAGCTTTTAAATGCAGGGTCGTCAATTAAAAAAGGTTTTTCATCATAGCGAGAAGCAAATCCCTTTTGCAGCCATAAAAGGGCATTAGTTTTATCATTGTCTAAGGCGTAGGCTTTTGCAATTTTTATCATGATGTCATTCGAAGGAGCTGAGCCTGTCGGTATCTCTGTTAAGATGGTCCCTCCACAATCTAATGTTAGCTTCAGGGCTGTAATAGCCTTTTGAAATTGCTCTGTTTGATAATAGCAAATTCCTAAAAGATAGAACAAATCTCCATCATTTTTATACTGCAAGGTTAGGTTCTCCAGAATCGGAATCAACTCCTGCCATTTTTCACTTTTAGCCAAATTTATCGCTTCAGTTCTCTGGTTAAAGTATTCAATCGGATTTTCTATATTGTTATCTATTCCTTGAGAAAAAACACAGTAATTAACAAGAAAAGCTAAGAGGAGTATGCCAGCATTAACTCTTGATCTGATATTCATATTATATATTTTATTTGGCTCGTTTAACGCCTGTTATCTAGTTAATTCTTTTAAATTAAACGCTGCAACTTACCGTGCAACTCTTTTTTGTTTTTATAAAATCTTCTTTAAGTTCCCTGATTATTGGGGATACAAACCCCTGATTACGGCAAATACAATTCTCCCCGTTTGACAATTTTAAATTCACCTTTCATAAAAGCGACAATTGACCTAACTTGCTCGTAACCTGTTGTCATTAAAAATGTCGGAGCGCTTCCATAAAAACAATCCTATTCTCTCAACTCGCTTCTTTTATATGATTGACTGATTGATAATTTAAAAATCGCTTATTTTCTGTTATTAGATTACTTTATCGTTAATTTATTTTAAGATTTGAGAAAACCTCATTTTCATAAAGACGATAAAAATCGTAAGATTCTTTATCGTTGAATGGAAAAAACTGTGTAAAGTATACAATCGCAATTTCATTTTTCTTATCCACGGTATAATACGAATTAGCAATACCCGCCCAATAAGCAGATCCTCTGGCTCTTACTTTTTCATCTTCACTATTTTCAATAGCCCACGCTAAACCATATGTGTCAGATTCATCCATAAAACGCCCCACATTTTCTGGCAATCCCTCATCCGGAAGATTGTGATCCATACTCATAGCGGAGGGAAGCTGATTTTTGAACATCATTTCTACTGACTCAGGCTGCAAAATTTGTCCATTGTCAAATTTTCCATCGTTTAATATGCATTTAAGAAATGTCAGATAATCGCTTGGTGATGAGAATAAACCACCCCCCGCATTGAACGAAGTCACAGGTTGTCTTGGGATGCGTTCGTATTCTTTAAATCCAGTTGAGTCTCGTGTTCCCCAGGAAACAATTTTCTGAGTTAAACTGTCCGGAACATTGAACCAAGTACTGTTCATTCCTAATGGCCCGGTAACATGTTCTCTTAAATAAGTCTCTAAATCTTGTTCACTTACTTTCTCAATAATCTTCCCTACCCAGTCTGTGCTGGTGCCATAGTGCCAACGTAGTCCTGGTTCAAAAAGCCTTGGTTTATCTTCATATTCCCAACTTTCAGGTTTAAAATTACCAAGCCTTGGGGAAATAAAATCATAGCCAAATCCTGAAGTGTGAGTCAAAAGATGCCTGAGTGTGATTGAAGCTTCACTAAAATACAGTTCTCCATCCTCCTTCAGGATTGGAATTGATGTCATTTCTGGCATTAACTCGTTTAACGGATCATCCAAACCAAGCAGACCCTTTTCAACAAGTTGCATGGCAGCAACAGAGGCGATGGCCTTCGTCATTGAAAAAATCCTGAAAATATTGTTTGCTCTGATCGTGTCCTTTCCACTCCAAATGGACGGGCCAAAAGCACTCCATTCCATACCCCCGTCTCTGGTGGTGTACCCCATGATTGCGGCAGGGAGGGTGCTTTTTTCAAAATAAGCCCTGAGCTGCGATGCCTCCTTTTCCTTTTCAATTTCTTTTTTTTCAGTCCGGCATCCAAGGAATGTCGAAATGATCATAATTGATAATAGTAGTTTTTTCATATTCTGTTATGGTTTGATTTTTACCAACGTGTTTTTGATTGATTTCGCTGCGTGTTTCGGCATTTAATTTATAAAATAAAACTGAACCCACGTGCCGCCAGCAAAGTGAGAAATTAGTCTTACTTCTTTTCTTCTCTCAGAATCTTCTCTATTTTCCTTCCTTTTGCCAATTCATCTACCAATTTGTCAAGATATCTGACCTGTCTGGTCAGTGAATTGTCAATCTCCTCAATTCGATATCCACATATCACGCCTTTTATCAAATGAGCGTTTGGGTTTAATTCAGCTTTTTGAAAGAAGGTTTGAAAGGTCACTTTCTCCTTGCTCAGGATTTGTAATTTATCTTCATCAAATCCTGTCAACCATTTTATTACTTGATGAAGCTCTTCTTTTGTCCTC
The DNA here is from genome assembly GCA_965365165.1 of uncultured Flavobacteriaceae bacterium. Lineage (GTDB taxonomy): Bacteria > Bacteroidota > Bacteroidia > Flavobacteriales > Flavobacteriaceae > Lutimonas. Next base: position 8,336 of record CBDUAP010000083.1, on the reverse strand, counting down.
CCTTTGTTTTCCACTTTAGTGATGTAATGAGGATAAACTGAGGCAAATGTCATTTTTGCTATTCTTTCATTGTGTGCAGCAGTTACTTTCATGTTATTAATTCTAATTGAGCTTATGGCTTGCTTGTAATTCGTTGTGGATTGATAAACTTTAATTTACTTTTCAATTAACTAATTTATTGTTTTATTGCGCTTTTAACTATATTATAACTTCCAGTATGACCTTCTCTTATAATTAGAACTGCATCAGCACTAAATATCAGGTGTTTGTAATAATCCGATAAGTCTTTGATTAAACCTTGATGGGCATATGGTCTCAAAGGTCTTAAATCATAAATGCTAAATTTCTCATGGCTCGCGGCTTCAACTAACGGGCCTCCAATATTTCTATATTCATCCGGGCTATCGAATGTGAAGCTGGAGATTATAAAGTTATTTAAGCCTTTGCTGATAGCAAATTCAGATAAAAAATTACCAAAGGTCGGGACATTCAATCTATATATTCCCCTAAGGAGATGGTAATGCCCCATTTTCACAAAAGCCTTTATGCCTGGATCTCCTGCTCTGTAAGCCTTATTATAATTTTCCATAAACCTAAGTTTCATACTGTGCTCCCTCTCTCTGCCACTTTCATAAAAAGTAGGATTGCCTTTTTGTCCAAGGGTATTATTGTAATAAATACGTGTCGATCGTTGAAGTGCGTCAATAAGCCATTCTGTTTCTGAAGATGGTTGTGGTTTAAATAATTTATTTAAGTCACCAAAAAGAGTTGGCGTGGCAACCATGGTCATAAAAAGTGTATCCCCCTTTATGCGATCCATTTCATAATGTCTGGCCAAATCAGCTAATTCCACAGCTTTTGCTTTAGCTGTATTATCAGGTGCCAAAACAATTAGTCTTTCCAGGATGTGTAAGGCTCCAAGATCCTGATCTATTCCCCAAATTGGATTTATTGTACTTTTAGAAATTTTACCAACATCTGATATGAGCTTTAACTCTTCATCTGTTGCAAAAGTTGGTGACTGAGGATACCTTTTTACAATTCCTGAAATAGCTTTGAAATTTCCTCTGTTTTCTTCATTTCCAAATAATGATGATATAACAACTCCCTGCTCCAAAACCAGATAGTTGTAATTGTAGCTTTCATTTAATTCACGAAACAAATAAGAGCTTAAATCATTTAATTCTGACAGGTTATGTTCTTCACAAATCGAGAAATAACTGGAATTTCCAGCCTCCTTCAATAAGAAATTCAAACCTGTACCAGAATATCTGCCGTCTTTTAATTCAATCGTGTATCTATTTTCTACCAACAAGGAATCAAATGAATGTTTTTGACTAAAAAGTAAAGTTTGGCACATAAATAAGGTTATCATTGCCAAAGTGCTTAGTTGAAAATTGAAGTTTTTCATGTTTATTTTATGATTCATGTTCTGTGGTTATCTTAAGTAATGTATAACTATTTAAAAAAAACCTATGAAGTGTTTGTTTGTCAATATCAACCTTGTTGATATCTCTTGTTATGACCAGATTTCGATTCAATTGTTCTCTCAGAAGAACTCTTTACTTTTGGAAGAAAATGACTTTCCACCCCGTTTTTAACCCGGGTGGTTACAGTACAACTGTATCCTGAAACCAATTGGATTGATCATAAAATTCTCCGCCCATGGCTAACAAATAAATGACTCAACTATTGGTTCGATCCAGGTTCAAACCAACCCCCATCTGAGGCTGAATCGCAATAATTACAACAAAACCACTTCTTAAACATATGGTAAAGGATGCTTTTCAAATGATCTATTATAAACATATGGAATTTCTTTTAATGCAGCAAATTATGTTGATATCATGAAAAGGGATCTCAGCCATAATTTTGAAATTAAAAAAGAATGGAGAATGTTTTCCTTTTCTATTCCGCTTGGTATTTTGTTTTTCAAAATCCTGTAATTCCCTCCATCGGGTATCATTTTGTTCTTCTTTAACGAGTTGAGAATTTGTAACAAAAAAGGATTGCAGTCGAATTAGTTAAGCATTGTTCCTGCGTTTTTAGCCTTTAAATCCATACGACTACCAATAACTGCCCCAATGAGCATGCCCATACTAATTCCAAAGGAAATCCCTAAAGATTTTTCAAAACGCTCACCGATGAGAACTCCGGCAACGACTCCAAATAAGACTCCTAAACTTACTCCGAGGTTCGTATAGTATCCTTTTGAAGTTAAGGATAATTTATCCTTTAAGTATTTTTCAAATTTAGCAAATGCCTTCCTGTAGTATTTTTTTCTGTTCTTAGGATTTGATTTTAAATTTAAACCATCAAGTTCTGTTTCTATCCATTGAACTTCTTCTGCTGATAAATCTTTGTTTTTCAATCCTGACAGTACACTTATGAATTTTTCATAAATTTTTTTTTCAGATTTTTTCTTGGCTTCATCATTCAGGCCTTCGAAAAATTTGTGGGCTTCATTAATTGTCATTGTGTTATGTTTTATTTGATTAGTGGCTCAAAGTGCTATTTATTACACCTGATCCTAATTTTTTTTTTACTACTTGTAAAATAGGGTAAAATTAAAGCTCTGGCGCTGCATCAATCTTTTAGGTTTTCTATATCCGCAAGGAGTTCTTCCAGTTTTTTAAATACCCGTCCGTAAACAATGTTCAAATCCCATTTATAAATTCGACCTCCAAATATCACCAGTAAAACTAAAATTAACACTGCGATAACGATTCCTATCAATGGAATTCCAAATACCAAATAAATATCCGGAAAGCCAATGAGAATTTCATTCACAAGCCTTTCACCCAGATTAATACCCTCTGCATCTTTAAACCAGAAGCCAATAATAAATGATAGAAATACAACAGGATATAATACTCGTGAAACTTGCTCATTTATACGAACCTGCATGTTAATCCATTCATTAAACGATTTCAGGTAGATATAACTACTTTCACCTTTGTCTATTTTCTCCAAACTTTTCAATAATCTGTAATTAATGACAACAAGTATGTTGAGGGCTGCGAAAAATATAATGCCCATTATTGGTATTCCAATAAAAATGGATACGATTAAAAAGACCAGCGTAAAGGCAACAATTGCGATCAGATTAATTTTAAACATCCTGTTGAATTTATCGATGATGTGTATCGACTTTTGACTGTATAATTCATTTATTTTCGGGGCGACTAAGGCATCCTTTGCAAGGAATCCTTCTTTCCAAATGTTTTCAATTGATTTTTCCATCTAATATTTTTTTTAACCGTTGTTTGATTCTTTTTATCCTTACCCCTATATTGTTGGGATTGGTACCGATAATATCAGCGATTTCCTGATATGATTTTTCTTCCAGATACAGCATGATCACCGCCCTGTCTATTTCAGCTAACTGCCTGATGGCCTTATAGAGCTGGTTCAGGTTTTCATCCGGAAAGGCATGACCGTCTTCCGTTAATTCAGGAGGCAGGGCATCAGAACTGAAATGCTGTACATTATTTTTCTTTTTTTTAAGCAAAGTCAGACAGACATTCAAGGAGATTCGATATATCCAGGTGCTCCATTCTGAAGCTTCCTTAAAATTGTCCTTACTTCTCCAGATCTGAAGACAAACTTCCTGGTAATAATCTTCAAAATCTTCCTGGGAGTTGGTATATGCTCGGCACAGCTTTATAATGATGCCTGCATAGGGTAAGATAGAATTTTTATAAAAATCGTTGCTCAAACTGTTCTTTTAAAGGTTAGTGGCTGAACTTAAAAATTATTACACCATTGATCCATAATTTCACAATCATATCTTGTAGTGGGCTTTAAATCAATTATATAGGTCTTAAAAAATAATCAATATACTTTAAGCCCCGTAGTATTTTCCCTGCCAGAGGTCCTTCCCAAGAAGCTTTTTATCGATACGGGATACGATTTCAAAATTTTTCAGCCCTCCCCAGTTCGGAGCGATCCGTAAGGCGGCGGGGGCCTGGCTAATGAATCGTTCCACAATGACGTCAGGACGCAAATAAGCCAGGAATTCAGTGATCAGGTCAAGGTATTCATCCGGGTCAAAAAGATGAAAACTTTCAGGATTGTTTTTGAAGTCAATGGCCATACGGGTATGTTTGACAATCTGCAAATGATGCAGTTTCAAAGTATGCACAGGCAGTTTTGATATTTCAGTGGCGTGTGCCAGTATTTCATTTTTTGATTCTCCCGGAAGCCCGATGATCATGTGCGCTCCAAGAAAAATACCCTTGTCCTGAACCCGAACATATGCCGCTTTGGTTTCTTCAAAAGTATGACAACGGTTCACTGCCCGAAGGGTCCGGTTGAGGGTGCTTTCAACACCAAATTCAAGAGATATAAATTTGGTTTTGGCCAGTTCAGCCAAGAAATTCACCAAATCTGCGCTGATACAATCAGGTCGGGTACCAATGACCAGCCCAACTACCCCCGGATGACTCAATGCCTCTGTATACAACTCTTTGACCAGCTCCGTTTCTGCGTAGGTATTTGTATAAGCCTGAAAATAAGCGAGATACTCTTGTGTTTTGTATTTTTTTCTAAAAAAGCTGATGCCCTGGTCAAGCTGTTCGCTAATACTTTTCGCAGGCTCACAGTAATCTGGATTAAAACTGTTATTGTTACAATAGGTACAGCCCCCGGTTCCTTTGGTCCCGTCACGATTCGGACAGGTAAAACCGGTGTCAAGGGAAATCTTTTGAACCCTATGGCCAAAATGAGACTTTATGAAAGAGGGGTAATCGTTATACCTTTTATCTCCATTGAATTGCATTTTTTTAAAGACCTGATTCCTGGTATGTCCTGTCATTGTTTCCTGTTCTTATTCATTAGGAGGTGTGTGCTCCAATAAATAATCCGTTATCAGCGTAAACACATGCTGCCTTGTGTTCTCCCCCTCATAAATTCCGTGAGACCTGTTTGGATAGGCCATCATCTGGAACTTCTTCTTATGGAGGATCAATTCATTGATCAACAACTCTGCACTTTGATAATGCACATTGTCATCTGCTGTTCCATGTATGATCAACAGGTTTCCTTCCAGGTTTTTAGCATAGTTCACGGGTGATCCCTTGACAAAATCTTCCATATTTTCCTGAGGCAGACCCATATAGCGTTCCTGGTAAATATTATCGTAGACCAACTGATTTGAAACGGCTGCAACAGCAATTCCGGTTTTGTAGGTCTCCGGGTACCTGAACAACAGGTTCAGGGTCATGGTTCCTCCACCACTCCAGCCCCATACTGCGGTTCGCTCCTCATCAAGATAGTTGAGCTTTAATATTTCCTTGGCCGCAAGTGCCTGGTCCCTGCTGTTGATCCGGCCCACATTTCTGTAAATGCTCTTGCGCCATGCGCTTCCTTTTAAGCAAGGGGTACCCCTGTTATCCATGTCAATAACCACATATCCTTTTTGTGCCATCATCGCATTATAAAGGCCGATCTGGGTATCGGTTGCCACCTGGCCCCAGGGTTCTCCATAGACATGAAACAATACAGGGTATTTTTTGTTCTTGTCAAAATTGACGGGTAATACCATTCTTACATCAATTTCAATACCGTCCTCAGTGGTCACCTTTGTGAACTTAACTTCGGGCAAATCAAGCCCCGCCAGTTTATCTGCATAAGCCTTGTTGTCTACAACCGTCTCAAGGGTTTTATGCTCCGGCAAATTCACCAGTCGAACGGTTCGTGGCATCTCAGCGCTCTGGTGGCTGTGCATGGCATATCGGGCGTCGGGAGAAAAATTATAGAGATTGACACCACTGAAAGATTCAGGCGTGACACGTTCCAATTTGCCTTTTCCTTTCAGATCGGTACGATAGAGATACCGCTGTGTGCTATTGTCAGGTGAAGCCATGAAATATACTTCCTTTTTTGAGGCCCTGAGCATCGAGGCCACGTCAAAATCAAAAGGCGTCACCAGTATCTTTTCTCCGGTGGCGATATTTACTTTATAGATATGACGCCATTGATCAGTCTCGGTCATTCTTAAAAAGGCGCTTCCCTCTTCTACCAGGGGTAAATCATTATTGCCCCAACTGTTTCCTGTAATATCAGGATATCCCAGGTCAACCCATGTTTTTTCCTTTTCGGTATACACTTTGGTCAGTGTGCCATCCGAAGGTTTGTAAGACCATACGATCAGCTGGTTTTGATGGCGATTCATTTGTTGCAGCAACAACAGATCTTCATTGACCCATTGAATTCCCGGGACATAATTTTCCTTTTCCCCGCCTTCAAGAGGAATCCATATCTTTTTTTGAGTGGCCAGATCGATCAGGCCAATTTTAGCCCCTGATGGCTCCTGCCCAACTTTAGGGTATTGCACCGGGATTGGTCTTGAATAAATGGAATCCGTATTGTTGATCATGTAAAAAGTTCCTACACCAGAGGCGTCAAGTTGCCAAAATGCAAGGTGCCCGTCTGAAGGGCTCAGGATAAAGCCGTCCCTTTTCCCAAACTCTTCCTCATAAGCCCAGTCAAAGGTGCCGTTGATGATGGCTCCATTGCCATCAGCCGTGAGCTGTGTGACCTTGCCTGATTTGAATTCTTCCTGATAAATGTTGAAATCCTGAACATAATACACAAAATTATTGTCAGAAGAAAGTTTGGCAAACATCAGGGATGAGGGTTCAAATGATGTGCCCAGTTGTTTCAAGGCTTTTGACTCCAGATCATACATCCAATAATCTCCTTTTGTATTGGCCCGCCAAACACGGCTTGAGTTGGTGAAAATTAATACTTTGGAACCATCAGGCGACAATGTAAAACTTTCAATGGAAAGGTTCTGACCTTCATTTTGCAATCCTTCTGCCGGCACATAAACGACTTTTTCTTGAGTGGCAGTTTCATAACGAACCAGTTCGTCCGCACCTTCCACAGCCTCTGACTTTTCAATCGTCACGTAGGCTGCGCCATTCTCGATCCATTGAATTTTACGTTCATAAGACTGGCTGAATTCTTCAGAATGGATTCGGTCCAAATTGAGTAAACGATCATTTTCAGTATCCTGGGCAGCACAATAAACAGTACCAAGCACCAATAGAAATAAAAAGCTTATTTTTTTTATCATGATGTGAATTTTTATAAATATTGAATGAGATTCAGGTTTTATGAGAACTAAATTACCATATAAAATTGGTTATCAAAACAAAATATCATTGTATCTGCTGCGTACCAACCTTTTCCGATTTCTTCTAATTCTAAAATTAAGAACAGTAATAATTCTAAAAAAAATTATAAAATAGATTTTGGCAATATTTTTCGTGTCCAGGTCTTCATGCGTTTATAGGAACCTACCTTGTCATCAGGGTTTGATTCATCAGTGATTTCCCAGGAATTCTCAGGCTTGAATTCGATCTCCATGCCTTCCTGCACTTTTGCACTTACTTTTTCCGAATGAATGATTGTGATACATTCCGTATTCAAATTGGCACTTCTCGGGTCCAGGTTAAAAGTACCGATCACCACTGTTTTTCCGTCAATCACCATTGATTTGGCATGAAGTCCGAAAACAGGCTTGTGATCAAGGGTCTTTTGCAATTGGCCGGTCATGATTCTCGTCCGTTCAGCAGCGTCCGGCCTGAATTCAAAAATCCTGACCCCAGTATTGAGGAGTTCATTCCTGTCTGACTGATAACTGCTGAATGCCTCCACATTATCTGTAGAGGCCAGGCTATTGGTCAAAATTCTAATTTTCACACCTCTTTCAACCGCTTCCCTGAAAAGGTTTCTGCTTAATTCCGTAGTAATCAAATAAGGGGTTTGAATATCAACTGTTTGTTTTGCTTTTTTTACCAAATCAATCAAAGCGCTCGTCGAGACTCCTCCACCCCCCAATCCTTCTGTACCATCATTTTTCCCCGGAAGATCAGAAACAAAAAGTACCTGATCTGACCAGACCAGTTCTCCTGAATTTTTTATCTTCGAAAAAGTCAAAGGCATTTCATCTATTCTCTTACGGACTTCGGGCCAGAAGTTTTCAGGATTACATGCATATTCATGAAGTCTGTCATATTTACTCACGTCTTTCGTCCTGTCTTTCGGCTCATCAGACAAATCGGCTACAGGGACACTTAAAGAATCATTCCAAAAAGTATTAAATGAAGTATCCACCTCGGCAGTAATCTTGCCGAGTAACAGCACGTCACGGTCTCTGAAATTGTATTCATGGTCATAGTCAAAATATTCATCTGCTATGTTTCTTCCACCTGTAATAACAACCTTGTTGTCAACAATAAAGGTCTTGTTGTGCATTCTTTGATTGGCCCCCCTAAAATCAGTGGTAAATTTTTTAATTTTGCTCAGGATGCTTTTCCCCAGATTTA
>CBDUAP010000082.1:0-12107 GCA_965365165.1 uncultured Flavobacteriaceae bacterium | reverse complement strand
AAGCACTGGGTATTTCAGATCATCTAATAAGACTGTCAGTTGGCCTGGAAAACAAAGAGGATATACTGGAAGATATTGAGCAGGCTATTAAAAATTGTATATGATGAAACTAGATATTTTAGCGATAGGAGCACATCCCGATGATGTTGAATTAGGGTGTTCAGCGACCCTGGCAAAAGAAATCTCAAGAGGGAAGAAGGTAGGTATTATCGACCTGACACGAGGCGAATTGGGTACCCGAGGGTCGGCAGAAATTAGAGATGCAGAGGCCTCAAAAGCGGCTGAATTACTTGGTGTAAGTTACAGAGAGAACCTTGGATTCAAGGACGGGTTTTTTACCAATGATGAATCCCATCAGATGGCTGTCATTAAAATGATTAGAAAATACCAGCCAGAAATAGTGCTTTGTAATGCGATTCGTGACAGGCATATTGATCATGGAAAAGGAAGCAGTCTGGTATCTGATGCCTGCTTTTTATCTGGCTTGAGGAGGATTCAAACAGAGTTAGAAGGGATAGATCAAAAGGCCTGGCGACCAAAACTTGTATATCATTATATTCAATGGGAAAATATTAAGCCGGATTTCGTAGTTGATGTGTCTGGTTTTATCGATAAGAAAATCGAGGCAGTTATGGCATATTCATCACAGTTCTATGATCCGGATTCCAAAGAACCCGTATCTCCCATTTCGAGTCAAAATTTTTTAGAATCAATAAACTATAGGGCAAGAGATTTGGGTAGGTTAATTGGCACAGATTATGCAGAAGGATTTACAGTTGAGCGTTTTGTAGCTGTTGACAATCTTGATCAATTGATCTAAGCTGGAATCAGAAGATTTTTTTAGCAGAAAATAATTGATAAAAATTTATTTTTTATTTGAAGAACTGACGAAATAGATTATATTTGCACCCGAATTTGCAGTCAGTAAATTCAAAGTATCACGGTGGTTGTAGCTCAGTTGGTTAGAGCATCGGTTTGTGGTACCGAGGGTCGCCGGTTCGAGCCCGGTCTTCCACCCAGGGAAAAGAAAAACGCTCAATTGATATTGGGCGTTTTTTTATGTATTAATACTTTGTTAATGTTTCACCTAATTAGACACGTTTAATTTAAAATAGATATTTTTACCTCACATTTTAAGATTAATTCATATGAAAAAAGGAATCGTTTTTACCCTGGCTGCATTTTTATTTTTAACGGGCTTTGCTCAAAACAGTAAAACTGAGGCCATTGCTCTGGAAAAGGAAATTATAAAATCAGCAAAGAAGATGGGAGACCCTGCGGTGGTCACCTCAAGTATGTACAGGCTCATTGCCCTGGAAGGAGATAACAGCACCTATAAGGACAGTCTTACCTATATTTACTTTTCTTCACGAAAATACGCCTCTTGTTTTTTAATGGCGAATGAGGTTTTAACAAGAGATCCAAAAAATGAGGCCATTATTGAGCTTAAGGCCATTTCCTTAGAATCACTGGGAGCCCTTGACAAAAGTTTGGAAGCTTTTCAGGACTTGTTCGATATCAGCAAGAACAATTATCATGGTTATAATCTCTCCAAGCTCCAACTATCTGTTAAAAAATATGATGAGGCCTATAAAACCATTAAGCAAGTAGAAGCCCTGAATGATACAGGGAAATACAAGGTGACTTTCGCTATCAATAAGAACCATAACCAGCAAATAGAACTTTTGGCTGCAATTTCCTACCTGAAAGCTCTGATTGAAGAAGAACTTAATAGGAAGGATGAAGCCAAGGCAAGTTTTCAAAAGGCATTAAAAATTCAACCCGAATTTGTTCTGGCCAAAGAAAAACTGGATGCTTATAATCAATAATAATTGATTTCCGGTCTTATTGGCTTAACAACCCTGTTTAAAGTTTTTCCTTCAAGTATTTAGCGGTGTAAGAAGCTTTGCTTTTAATGAAGGCCTCGGGTGTTCCCTGATCAATGACTGAACCACCCCGTTTGCCGCCTTCGGGCCCAAGATCTATAATGTGATCAGCGCATTTGATGAGTTCCATGTTGTGCTCAATGACTATAATAGAATGACCCCTGTCAATTAATGCATTGAAGGAACTGAGCAATTTGTTGATGTCATGAAAATGCAGTCCGGTGGAGGGTTCGTCAAAAATAAACAGCGTTTTTTCATTTCGGTTTCCTTTGACCAGAAAAGAGGCTAGTTTGATTCGTTGTGCCTCACCACCAGATAGGGTAGAAGAGGCCTGCCCCAATTGTACATACCCTAAACCCACGTCTTGCAAAGGCTTCAGTTTGCTCACAATTTTACGCTGCCCGTGGCTTTCAAAGAAATTGATGGCTTCATCAACAGTAGTCTGAAGAATGTCATTGATGTTCTTTCCTTCAAATTCAATTTCGAGGACTTCTTTTTTGAATCGTTTTCCCTTGCAGGTTTCGCATTCGAGATGAACGTCAGCCATAAATTGCATTTCTATGGTCACTTCACCCTCACCTTTGCAGGTATCGCACCTTCCGCCATCTACATTGAATGAAAAGAATTTTGCCTTGTAACCTCTTAGTTTAGCTAATTTTTGATCAGTAAACAAGCCCCTGATATCATCATAGGCCTTGATATAGGTCACCGGATTTGATCTGCTTGATCTTCCAATGGGATTCTGATTGATAAACTCTATCTGGTCAAGGCTATCAATATCCCCCCTGATTTCAGAAAATTGGCCGGCCTTTTCGCCATATTTTTGAATGATTTTCTGCAAGGCCGGATACAATATGTTCCTTACCAGGGTGCTTTTTCCACTACCTGAAACTCCTGTGACTACAGTGAGTACGTTCAAAGGGAATTTGACGTCAATGTTTTTTAGATTATTTGCTCTGGCTCCTAAAATTTCAACAAATTTTGTGGCTGCCCTTCTTTTCTTTGGAACTTCTATTTTAAGTTTTCCACTCAGATAATTGGCTGTTAGCGTATCTGATTCCAATATATTTTCATAACTGCCTTCAGCAACCAGTTCACCACCAAGGCTACCTGCTTCTGGTCCGATGTCTATGATATGATCAGCGACTTTGATAATGTCTTCATCATGTTCCACAACGATCACTGTGTTGCCCAAGTCACGAAGTTTGTACAATACCTTGATCAGTCTTTCGGTATCTCTGGAATGCAGTCCGATACTGGGTTCGTCAAGAATATACATTGATCCTACAAGGCTGCTTCCCAGCGAAGTGGCCAAATTTATTCTTTGACTTTCACCGCCTGAAAGGGTATTGGAATTCCTGTTCAGTGTGAGGTAATCAAGTCCTACATCAGATAGGAATTCCAGCCTGCTGATGATTTCGGTAAGAAGTCGTTTTGCGATTACCTGATCTGCCTTGTCCAATTCAAGGGTTGAGAAAAATGACAATATCTCATCAATTGGCAGGTCGACCAGGTCACTGATTCCTTTACCTTGAATTTTTACATAAGAAGTTTCTTTTCTCAAACGTTTTCCAAGGCAGGATGTGCATTTGGTCTTACCACGGTAGCGGGAAAGCATCACCCGATATTGAATTTTATAGCTTTGTTCTTCCAGGTGTCTGAAAAAATCATTCAGACCATGAAAATATTTGTTCCCGGTCCAGAGCAGTTCATATTGATCTTCAGTCAATTCAAAAACCGGTTTATGAATCGGAAAATTGAATTTGTAGGCATTTAAGATAAGGTCGTCTTTCCAGGGTTTGAAAGAATCAGTTTTCCAGGGATAGATTGCGTCGTCATAGACCGAAAGGGCTGTGTTGGGTATCACAAGATCATCGTCAATTCCAATGACATTTCCATAGCCTTCACATTTAGGACATGCACCATAAGGATTGTTAAAACTGAAAAAATGGACATTCGGTTCTAAAAAGGTCATCCCGTCTTTTTCAAATTTATTACTGAAATGATGACTCTTATTCTTTAAAATATCTTCTATGATGCAAGCTCCCTTGCCCTCATAAAATGCCGTTTGAACCGAATCGGCCACACGATTTAAGAAATCTTCGTCTTTTTGAACTACTATACGGTCTACTACAAGTAAGAAGTCCTCCTTGCTGTTCAGGTCAAAGTCGTCAATACGGATGATGCGATCATTAACTTTCAGTCTTGCAAACCCTTGCTGCCTCAATATATTGATCACGGTGCTCAATTTTCTGTTCTGATCTATATGAACGGGTGACAACAAAAGTATTTTACTGCCTGTTTCATATGTTTTGATATGATTCAGAACGTCTGTGACCGTATCTTTTTTTACTTCTTTCCCTGAAACGGGTGAAAAAGTTTTGCCAATTCTGGCATATAAAAGTTTAAGATAGTCATAAATCTCCGTCGTTGTTCCTACGGTGGACCTGGGGTTGGTACTGTTTACCTTTTGTTCAATGGCAATAGCCGGAGAAATCCCTCTGATGGAGGTCACTTTGGGTTTGTTCAATTTTCCTAAAAACTGTCTTGCATAGGAAGACAAACTCTCTACATACCGCCGTTGACCTTCTGCGTACAAAGTATCAAAAGCAAGGCTCGATTTACCGGATCCGGACAATCCGGTGAGCACAACGAGCTTATTTCGAGGAATTTTTACGTCTAAATTTTTCAAATTGTGGAGAGACGCCCCAGATATGGTGATAAAATTTTTTAAATCCTTGTTTTTCAATGTGTTAAAACGGTGTGAATTTGAATAGATGACAAAGATACTAAGGTTTTTTTGTTAAAAAAAGATATAAAAAAGTTAAAAGAAATAAAATATTTCACAAAAAAATTTGTTTATAAGAAAAATTTGTCATTATATTTGTCCAGAGACTTTTGAAATTTAGACTAGTCTCCCCTAACTTAATATTAACTTAAATTTTTGCATATAGTATAGTTCTACTTTTCATAACAATAATAAATTGGAAACCGAATAGTATTAAGGTTTCATAAAAAAAGGGGAATTATGCAATCACAAAAATTAGCTGACAGTGTATTAGTTAGTAACTACATCGCTGGTAACGAAAGATGTTTAGAAATTCTTATTCTACGTCACAAACAACGAATTTTCAGTTTTATTTATTCAAAGGTACAGGATAGAGATGTCGCAGATGACATTTTTCAGGATACTTTTATCAAAGTAATCAACACTTTGAAAATGGGTAAATACAATGAGGAAGGTAAGTTTTTACCTTGGACCATGAGAATCGCACACAATCTTATCATTGACTTTTTCAGGAAAGGGAACAGAATGCCTACTTTTCAAAACACAGATGAATTTGATATTTTTTCTGTATTGAGCGACAATTCTTTAAGTGCTGAGGGGAAGATCATTAAAAACCAGATTCACGAGGACGTGAAAAAATTGGTTGATGAATTGCCAGAGGACCAAAGAGAGGTTTTGATGATGAGAATTTTTAAGGATATGAGTTTTAAAGAAATTTCTGAGCAGACCAATGTAAGTATCAATACTGCCTTAGGAAGAATGAGATACGCCTTGATCAACCTGAGAAAAATGATCGACAACAATAATATTATTTTAACGAATTAATCGAAATATTAATTTTTTTATTGTTTTGTGCAATAATATTTATTTTTGTCCGTTATCTTATTAATCCCTAAAAAAATTAATAATTTATGGCAAAACTTTACACTGAAAGATTTTTCAAAGAAAAACTTGATCCAAAATCAGAAACCATTTCGTTTTTATTGAATTATTCGAAATCAATTCAAGCGGTCAAGACAGAAGAAGAAAGCTTAATGTTTCATTTGAATTAATCGGAAAAAGCTCTTAATAAAGTATTAAGAGCTTTTTTTATGCCTCAAACTTTTCCTCCCTATTTTTGACGAAATCACATCCTTTTCAAGATCCCATCCGCGAGCGGGCGAATATTCACGCCCGTAGTAAATGATCTGTAGATGAAGCTTGTTCCAGAGGTTTTTTGGAAATAACCTTTTGGCATCCTTTTCGGTCTGGACCACATTTTTGCCAGTTGATAAATTCCATCGGTACATCAGCCTGTGGATATGGGTATCAACCGGAAAACTTGGAACACCAAAAGCCTGGCTCATGACCACTGAGGCTGTTTTGTGCCCAACAGCCGGAAGCTCTTCTAAATATTCTATTTTATCCGGGACTTTTCCCTGGTGTTTGTCTATTAAGATTTTTGAAAGTCCGTAGATTCCTTTTGACTTCATGGGAGATAATCCGACAGGTTTGATGATTTCACGAATTTCCTCAACTGTCAATTTGATCATATCATAAGGATTATCTGCTCTCTCGAAGAGTAAGGGTGTAATCTGGTTCACTCTTTCATCGGTGCTTTGAGCTGATAGTAATACAGCGATCAACAAGGTATAAGGGTCTTTATGGGTTAATGGAATGGGAGGGGAGGGGTACAGCTTTTCTAAAGTTTCGATGACATATTCTACTTTTTCCTTTTTCGTCATTTTTTTCGTTATTTTTGTCTGTAAAAATACAAATAATGACAACACTAAAAATTGGGGATAAAGCCCCGGCATTTGAATCAACAGACCAGAACGGAAACAAGGTTAAACTTGAAGATTTCGTGGGTAAAAAGGTGGTTCTGTTTTTTTATCCGAAGGCAAGCACCCCGGGTTGCACCGCAGAAGCCTGTAATTTGAGAGACAACTACCAATCATTTTTAGCTAAAGGCTATGCAATTTTAGGCGTAAGCGCTGATTCTGAAAAAAGACAATTGAATTTTAGTAATAAAAATGACCTGCCCTATAGCCTTCTGGCTGATGAAGACAAAGCCGTAATCGAAGCTTACGGGGTTTGGGGCCCGAAAAAATTTATGGGAAAGACCTATGATGGTATCCACAGAACAACCTTTGTAATTGATGAAAATGGTATGATTGAAGATGTCATAACAAAAGTCAAAACCAAGGATCACACGGCTCAGATCTTGGTGGCATAAAAAATGACGGTTTTAAACCGTCATTTTTTTATTTTATTCTGTATTCTCCTCTCGTGTTTCCTTCTGCTGTACCCAAATAATCTTTTGTCTTTGATGATTTTATCTACCCCGTCTGGAAGCATTTCTTCCCATCCGCTTTTTCCGTTAGAGATCATTTTAAAGGCCTTTCTGGAAAAAATCTCTAAAATCTCGGGATCAAATTTCGTAATATCCGCAATTCTTCCGTTGAATTTGAAGTATTTGTACAATTCCTTCATTCTTGGATGTACCTTGAGATTGGCACTGGTGATGATGTCACCGGAATCCAAATCCTTTAAAGGGTATAAATATATTTTGAGATCCTTGTAGAAAAGTTTTCCAAATGCTTCCAAAACCCCTCCACTTAAATTCCTGTAATATTTTTCATCAAAAATCTGAATGAGGTTATAAACACCCATTGCCAAGCCCATTCGGGCCTTGGTGAATTCAGAGAAATAATCAACAAGTTTGTAATATTCCTGGAAATTGGTGATCATAACGGTTTGCCCCAGTGAGCAAAGCAATTCAGCCCGGTCTAAAAAGTCCCTTTCATTGATTTTACCCTCGGATCTTAAATTCGCCAAGGTGATTTCAAAAATGACATGCGTGTTAGATTCGGTTACCCTTTTATCAGAAAAAAACATTTTTTTTGACTCTTCATAGATCTCCATATTCACCCTTGTTACAGGTCTGTAACTTCCGCGAAGCGCTAAAATGTTCTTTTTATACAGTTGTTGGGCCGGTAATAAATTGTTCCCGTCAGGTCCGAACATAACGGCATTGGTCATTCCATTTTTCAGTAAATGCAAACTCATTAACCTGTTGTCGACATACATGAACCTTGGGCCAGAGAAATCAACCATGTCAATTTCAATAGTATCCTTATCTATATTATCATGAAATGATTTCAGCAGGTCTTTTGGGCTGTCATTCAAATAAAAAGCCCCATAAATCAAATTAGCACCCAAAACCCCCAGGGTTTCTTGTTGTAATCTTGACTCGTTCTGTTTGAAGCGCACATGAATCACAATTTCATTATAATCTTCTAGTGCATCCATCTGAAACCTGATGCCTACCCAGCCGTGGCCCTTAAAATTCTTTGCAAAATCTATGGTAGTAACAGTATTGGCATAAGAAAAGAAAATCTTGTTGGGGTGTTTGTCACGATCCAAACGGTCTTCGATCAACTCCACCTCGTGCCTTAGCATCTTGCGCAATCTGGATTCGGTGACATAACGACGATCCGGCTCGACCCCGTAAATGGCGTCAGAAAAATCCTTATCATAAGCAGACATGGCCTTCGCGATGGTTCCTGATGCCCCTCCAGCTCTAAAGAAGTGCCTTACAGTCTCCTGACCCGCTCCAATTTCGGCAAAAGTACCGTAAATATGATCATTCAGGTTAATCTTAAGTGATTTTTGTTTGACTGACAACACATGTTCCAGTTCTTTATCACCTTTTAAAAATGCCATGTTTAAATCTTTTTCAGCAAATATAATCAAGATTTAGATAGGAACAGATTTTTGGTCTATATTTTACACCCTCCGTGGGCCAAAGAAAACAAGGGTCATTTTTATTGATTACATGTTTTTAAGTTCTTGAACCAGTTTGGTCAAAACGTCTTTTGAGTCGCCAAAAAGCATCGAGGTTTTTTGGTTAAAGAATAATTCATTTTCAATTCCTGCATAGCCGGGGTTCATGCTTCTCTTGTTGATGATGATGCTTTTTGCATTTTCAACTTCAAGAATAGGCATTCCATATATAGGACTGGAAGGATCGTTGTGCGCAGCAGGATTCACAACATCATTAGCTCCTACCACCAGTACGGCATCTGTATTTTGAAAATCAGAGTTGATATCCTCCATTTCAACCAGTTTATCATAGTCCACATTGGTCTCAGCCAATAGCACGTTCATATGACCTGGCATTCTTCCCGCCACCGGATGAATGGCATATTTCACTTCGACTCCTTTTTTTTCCAGGATCAGTTCCAATTCATGGATCACGTGTTGGGCCTGGGCCACTGCCAAACCATATCCCGGTACAATAATGACTTTATTCGCATAATTCAAAAGTATGGCAGCATCACTCGGAGTTGTTTTCTTGATATTTCCCTGAGCCGCTTTTTGAGACGGATTAGCAGCCACAGAACCTTCTCCAAAAGCACCGAATATAACGCTTGCGAGTGGTCTGTTCATCGCGTTACACATTGCAAAAGTAAGAATGGTACCCGCAGACCCTACCAGAATACCTCCGGTAAGCATGACCATGTTACCATACAAAAACCCGCCAAAAGCTGCAGCAAGTCCGGTAAATGAATTGAGTAAAGATATGACCACTGGCATATCTGCGCCTCCAATAGGCATAACAAATAATACCCCATAAGTCAAAGCTGCAAAAAATAATAGATAGAGATACAAATGGCTGTCCATTCCCGAGGTGATCATGTAGGCTCCAAAAGCCAAAATAGCGATCAAAACAAAATTATTAATGATATTGTACGAAGGTAAGCGAAGGGGTTTGTTCAAAGTGCCGTTGAGCTTGGCCCAGGCAATCATACTTCCTGAAAATGAGATGCTACCAATAATAAGCCCGGCTATGATGGTCAAAACCGATAACTGATCCCCTACATAATGTTCAAATTCGATCAGGCCTATGATAGCCGCACTCGCTCCACCCATTCCATTGAACAATGAAACCAGTTCAGGCATTTTGGTCATCCCCACTTTTTTAGCAACGCCCCATCCAATTACAGTTCCTATCAGGATGGCTGCGCCTATCAGATAATATATGAGAGCAGGTACCTCCCCCTGATATAAGAAAATGGTACCGACAATGGCAAGGGTCATTCCGAATGCCGCTATTAAATTACCCCTGCGGGCCGTTTCGGGGTGTCCAAGCATTTTTAAACCCAAAATATAAGTCACTGATGCGATCAAATATATAAACTCAAGACTGAATATGTATTCCATTATTTTTTCTTTTTAAACATTTCTAGCATACGGTCGGTCACCACGAAGCCGCCAACCACATTTAAAGTACCCAGTAAAACGGCAACAAATCCAAGTGACAGTGCCAGAATATTATCGGGTTCTGCACCCAGCATGACCAAAATTGCCCCGATGATCACCACCCCGTGGATGGCATTGGCACCAGACATTAATGGAGTATGCAATACAGCAGGGACGTGGCCTATGACTTCAACACCGACAAAAATCATCAATATGACGATATAGATCATTTGCAGGTTTTCACTAATAAATTCTATCAATACATTCATGTTAATTTAATTTATGTTTTTCTGATGTCACCGTGCTTGACAATTAGGGTTTCATCTGTTATTTCGTCTTCAAGGTCAAATTTAAATTCATTGTTTTCTGTGAGAAACATAATGAAATTAAACATGTTTTTTGCATAAAGATCACTGGCATTCGTAGAAACACTTTCAGGGGCTATGGTAGTCCCGAATATTTTTACGCCATTTTTGATAACCGGCTTGTTCAATTTGCTCAACTCACAGTTCCCTCCCTGGGCTGCGGCAAGATCAATAATGACGGCTCCATTCTTCATCTGTTTTATTTGTTCTTCGGTAATAAGAATAGGCGATTTTCTTGTGGTAATTACCAGATCAGCTTTGAACAAAGAGTTGTCGACGGCTTCCTTTTGCTTTTTGGCATAATCGGCCGAAGCAGCTTTGGCATAACCTTTGTCATTATCTTCCCCATTGCTTTCTACTGTGATGAATTTTGCACCGAGTGATTCGGCCTGCTCTTTTGTTTCAAGCCTGATATCTGTGGCTTCCACTATAGCCCCAAGCCGTTTTGCAGTGGCAATGGCCTGCAGCCCGGCAACCCCCACACCATAGATCAATACCCTTGAAGGTGTTATGGTTCCCGCTGCTGTCATCATCAGGGGAAAGATCTTGGTCATTTCATAGGCTCCTTTGATCACTGCTTTATATCCCGCCAGATTACTTTGTGAGCTCAGGACATCCATATCCTGCGCTCTTGATATTCTTGGGAGAGCATCCATAGAAAATATGGTAGCTCCTTTGTCTGCAATTTCCTTAACGATTTCCGGGTGTGATTTATGAAATAGCTGGCAAATCAGTATATGATGGCTGTCGATTAATTTTAAACCGTCTTCATCAAAGGGGTTGATCTTGACCAGCACATCGCTTTCTTTGTAAACGGCCCCTCTTTTCTCGACCACAGCGCCTACTTCCCTGTAATCCGAATTTTTAAATTTTGAAGAAGACCCTGCATCATCTTCAACAAGAACTTCAAATCCGTTATCTATTAATTGTTTGGCAATTTTTGGAGTTATGGAAACTCGTTTTTCACCTTTTTCAGTTTCCTTTAATATTCCTATTTTCATGCTTGTTTTTTTGATTCGATGTTAAATTTAAAATTATTAAAATGTTTAAATACTGATTTAAATCACTTTGTAACAAAGTAAACAAAAATTAATTTAAAAACACCCTAAGTCACATGTTGTCTGAATTTTACAAAGTTGAATCAAAAAGAAATAATGTTTACATTTTTTTTATAATTGTGCCCGTTACGATGAGAATTATGTGCATTAAATGTTAATTTAGCAGGAAAATATTTTTATGAAAATTACCTTTCTGGGAACGGGTACTTCTCAAGGTGTACCAGTGATCGGTTCACGTCATCCGGTTTGTTTGTCTGTAGATCCAAAAGACAAAAGATTACGGTCTTCTGTTTTAATGGAATGGGCAGATTCCAGTTATGTAATCGACTGTGGTCCGGATTTTAGACAACAGATGCTTTCTTATGGAACAGATCGCCTTGACGGAATTTTATTTACACATTATCACGCTGATCACACAGCAGGTTTAGATGATGTAAGACCTTATTCTCAGCGATTCGGGGAGGTAGCGTTTTATTGTGACAGGTCCGTGGCAGAAAACCTGAAGGAGCGATTTGAATATATTTTTACTACAAAAAACAGATATGCAGGAGCACCTAAAGTGTCTCTTAACCAAATTAATCAGGATCCTTTTGAACTGAAGGGTAAAAAAATAATACCTATTGAGGTGATGCACGGCAATTTGAAAATATTTGGATTCCGCATCGATCATTTCGCCTATATTACCGATGCAAAAACGATTGTGGATACAGAAAAGGCCAAATTAAAAGACCTGGATGTACTCATTGTAAATGCCTTGCGAATTGAA
>CBDUAP010000081.1:0-12156 GCA_965365165.1 uncultured Flavobacteriaceae bacterium | reverse complement strand
TATCAGACAGAATTAACAGCCTGCCGGTTTCAGAAACATTGGCGATGGCTGCCAAAGCAAGGGAATTAAAAGAGCAAGGAAAAAATATAATCAGCCTGAGTTTGGGGGAACCAGATTTTAATACCCCTGAATTTATAAAAGATGCTGCCATTCAGGCTATAAAGGACAATTATAATTCCTATTCACCGGTAAATGGTTATGCAGATCTCAGGGAGTCGATTAGCAGAAAATTCAAACGTGACAACAATCTTGATTATAATTTAAACCAAATCGTCGTTTCGACGGGTGCAAAACAATCTATAGCCAATGTAGCCATGGTCTTGCTGAATCCGGGAGACGAAGTCATTCTTCCTGCCCCTTATTGGGTCAGTTATTCGGCGATCAGCACCCTTGCTGAGGCTACTTATGTTGAGATTCCGTCGAGCATTGAAACGGATTTTAAAATTACACCGGAACAACTGGAGGCTGCGATCACACCTAAAACGAAAATGATCTTTTTCAATTCTCCGAACAACCCGAGCGGCACTGTTTATACAGAAGCTGAGTACAGGGCCCTTGCCGAAGTATTGGAAAAGCATCCGCAGGTCTATATCTTGTCGGATGAAATTTATGAACACATCAATTATGGGGTTCCGAATTTTAGTTTTGCTGCTATCGAAAGCATGTACGACAGAACGATCACAGTGAATGGTATCGCAAAAGCGTTTGCGATGACCGGTTGGAGGATCGGGTATATTGGAGCACCAGAATGGATTGCCAAGGCATGTAATAAAATGCAGGGGCAAATTACCTCAGGAGCAAACTGTATCGCACAAAGGGCCACAATTACTGCCCTGGATGCGCCGGTTTCAAAAATTCAATATATGATTGACGAATTTAAAGTAAGAAGGGATCTCATTTTAGGTTTGTTAAACAATATCAAAGGAATCAAAACCAATGTTGCCAAGGGGGCATTTTATGTGTTTCCTGATGTCTCTTATTATTTTGGGAAAACCATAGATGGAACCGAAGTTAAAAACGCTTCTGATTTTGCCATGCTCTTGCTGGAGAAAGCAAATGTTGCGACGGTTACGGGGGATGCTTTTGGCGCGCCTAACTGTATACGAATCAGCTATGCGGCGTCACAGGAAAACTTAAAGGAGGCTGTTAGGAGAATTGCCACCCTGTTGGCTTAAGGCGTTTTTCAATGAGTTTTAAAGTTTCTTTTTCAACAAGATGGGCTGATTTTGACCCCAATAACCACATGCGGCACAGTGCGTACAACGATTATGCTGCAGAGTCGAGAGTTCGTCTGTTCAATGCCTATGGTTTGTCGTTAATTGAGTTCAACAAATTAAACATTGGACCAGTCTTATTTAGGGAAGAGACTGATTTTTTCAAGGAAATAAATCTCAGTGATGATATCAGTGTTGAACTGTTGTTAAAAGGTTTTACCGAAAACGGAGAACGATTTAAGATGCAGCATAAAATTTACAGAGGCGATGGTAAGCTGGCAGCAGAGATCAACATTTATGCGGCCTGGATGGACCTGAAGAAAAGAAAACTTACAGGAGCTCCTAAAATGATTATGGATGTCTTGAATCAATTGGATAAAACTGAAGATTTTGAGCTTATACCCATGGCTCAAAAATAATTTTCTACTTTGAAGCCCTAGTGAACCAATTAATATAAGATGCCCTGGCTTTTATTAAAACATTTATGAAAACTGCACTATTAAATATTGGCTTACTTATTCTTAGGCTTAGCATTGGAGGCATGATGCTTTTTAATGGAATGGCCAAATTGTTAAGGGGCGTTGATGCCATAAAGGAAACATTCTTCAGTGCTGGGATTCCTGAATTCATCGCTTATGCTGTGTACCTGGGTGAAATCGTGGCTCCGGTTCTTATGATCGTCGGATACCGCACCAGGCTGGCTGGTTTGTTGGTTGCGATCACCATGCTGGTCGCGATACTCACGGCACATGCTGAAAAAATCTTGACTTTGAATCAATACGGAGGCTGGGCCATTGAAGTCTTGGGGCTTTATCTTTTCGGTGCTCTTGCACTTTGTTTTACGGGAGCAGGAAAAATAGCTGTCTCCCACACTGGAAAATGGGATTGATCAAATGCCTTTCACGCCAGGTTGTCAAGACTGTAAAAGGCCCCCTTGTTTTCTTTTCTTGCCATAGATTGCTGCACTACAAGGTATGCTATCGCATTCAGGTTTCTTAACTCACAAATCTGGGGAGAAAGTTTTGATTTTTCATAGGCTTTTTCAGTATCCTGATAAAGATAATTCAAGTGATCCAAAGCCTTTTCCAGTCTTTCATCTGACCTAACAATGGCCACAAGATCAGTCATGATGTTCTGAATGGTCTTTCTGTTATGGCTGATCAGGACTTTTTCCTTTGGCACCATGGTCCCTTCTTCATCCCATTCAGGAACTTTAAGTACTTCATCAAAAACCAGCTTGCTTCGGTTCCTGATAATTTCCTCAGCGATCTTGTTGCCAAACACAAGGGCCTCCAGCAAGGAATTTGAAGCAAGTCGGTTGGCACCATGGAGACCTGTGCAGGAACATTCGCCACATGCGAATAAATTTCTGACTGAAGTCTGACCGTTTTTAGAGACCTCAATGCCACCCATAAGATAGTGAGCAGCCGGAACAACCGGAATCCATTGCGATTCAGGATCAATTCCCATGCTTTTACATTTCTCAAGTATGTTTGGAAAATGTCTTTTGAATTCAGACATATCCAAATGTGTACAGTCCAGGAAAACGTGTGAATCTCCTGAAAAGATCAATTCTGTATTGATCGCTCTTGAGACAATGTCACGGGGTGCCAGCTCAGCCCTTTCATCGAGCTTCAGCATAAAACGCTCTCCGGATCTGTTCCTTAAATAAGCACCAAATCCTCTTACTGCCTCCGAAATCAAAAAGGAAGGGCTTTCTCCGGGCTGGTACAAAGAAGTTGGATGAAATTGAACGAATTCCATATCTGTTATTCTCGCCTTTGCCCGATAAGCCATAGCAATACCATCTCCGGTTGCAATCAACGGATTTGTAGTTGCCGCATAAACCTGGCCTATACCTCCTGTGGCCAGTATGATTGAAGTGGCCAGATAAGTGTCTATTTTATTGGTTTTCTGATTCAGTATATAAGCCCCGTAACAGGATATTTCATCCTCCTTTGCCTTGCCCTGAATATGGTGATTGGTGATCAGGTCAATGGCAAAATGATAAGGAAGCAATTTTATGTTCTTCAGGGAATTCACCTGTTCTAAAAGGGTCTTCTCAATTTCATAACCAGTTACATCCTTATAATGGAGAATCCTGTTTGTTGAATGACCTCCTTCTTTTCCCAGGTCAATTTCACCTTCCAGGTTCTGATCAAAATCGGTGCCCCACTTTATGAGTTGCTTCATGCAGCCGGGAGCCTCTTCCACAACCATTTTAACCACTTCAGGGTCATTGAGATGATCGCCTGCAACCATGGTATCTTTAATATGATCTTCAAAAGAATCGAGTTTGTCCCAGACCGCAGCTACCCCACCTTGGGCATACTTTGTATTAGACTCGCTTTCATCAGCTTTTGTAGCCACCAAAATTGTTTTATCAGGCAAGGCCCTTGCCGTTTTAATTGCGATGGAAAGTCCGGCAACCCCAGAACCCAATACCAAAATGTCTGAGTTAAATCTGCTCATGTCTATTTTGAAGAAATATCCAACATCCTTTGAATCGGAATCAGGGCTTTTTCACGAATGTCTTCGGGTACGTCAATCTCAGGCAGTTCATATTTCATACACAAATACAACTTTTTCATGGTATTCATTTTCATGTAAGGGCATTCACTGCAGGCACAGGTATTATCTTCAAATGCCGGCGCCGGATATAATATTTTATCAGGGACCGCCTTCTGCATTTCATGAAGAATTCCTGCTTCAGTGGCCACAATAAACTCGTTGGCAGGATTGTTTTTTACATAATTAATAAGCCCTGAAGTAGAGCCAATGTACTCGGCTGTTTTTAAAATATGAGCTTCTGATTCTGGGTGCGCTATAATTTTTGCATCAGGATGTGACTTGTGCGTATCAATCAGTTTGTCTATTGAAAATGCCTCATGCACAATGCACGCTCCATCCCATAAAACCATATCCCGGCCTGTTTCTTTGTTGATATAAGCGCCAAGATTCTTGTCAGGAGCAAAAATAATAGGCTGGTCAGGAGGAATCGAATCCACTATTTTTTTTGCATTTGAAGAAGTACAGCATATATCGCTCAGGGCCTTTACTTCTGCGGAGGTATTGACATAGGTCACTACCAAATGGTCAGGATGTTTTTCTTTATAAGCCTTCAGGTCCTTTGCTTCACAAGCTTCAGCCAATGAACAACCTGCATTCAGATCAGGAAGTACTACTTTTTTATCCGGATTAAGAATCTTAGCCGTTTCGGCCATGAAATGTACGCCGGCAAAGACAATCAAATCGGCATCCACCTCGGCAGCCTTATAAGAAAGTTGCAAACTGTCTCCAACAAAATCAGCTATGTCCTGGATGGCCGGTTCCTGATAATAATGCGCCAGGATGACTGCATTCTTTTCCTGCTTGAGCCTTTTGATCTCTTCGGCAAAATCCAGCTCATCTGACACTTCCAGATCCAGGTAACCCTTCTTGTTTAAGTTTTTAGCTGCTTCTTTCAATTTCATCTGTTTGATACACTTTTTAATAATGCAAAATTACTACTTTTTAAGCAAACATGGACGGCTTAAACTTTTGAATCAACATAATTTTGGAGTTGGTAAAAAAACAGAAACTCTCCTATGACTGATGCCGGAACTACTCTATATTCAGAACAAAATCATTCAAAATCTGACTCAATTCTTGCTTACTATCAGGATATTGTCTATATTGGCTTCATTACTAACCCCTTATAATCGACAACTTGTTATTTAACGCGGTATGCCAAGTACTGTAGGTCTCAAACGTAATTTTTTAAATGATTTAATGGGTTAGGATAATGATGTAATGAAGTAAGTATTATAACAGATAAAGATGGACTCCCCTGTAAAAATCTTGATCGTAGAAGATGAAATGATCATTGGTGCAAATATATCACTGCAGCTAACCCAACTTGGGTATGAAGTAACTGGTATTGTATCAAGGGGGGAAGAAGCCATTAGGCATGTCAGACAATACAATCCTGATATCGTGCTTATGGATATACAACTCAAAGGGCCATTGGATGGTATTCAAACAGTTGAGCTTATTAAAAAGGAAAATGACATCCCCGTTATTTATTTAACTGCCAATGCAGATAATGAACATTTTGACCGGGCCAAATCGACCAATCCGAATGCATTTATATCCAAACCCTTTAAAAAACTGGATCTGCAACACGCCATCGAATTGCTTACAGATAAATTGTTGCGAAAAAACCCCACAGAGGAAAAAGAAGAAGACTGTACCTCTCCATTTGTACAAAGTGACAGTATTTATGTCAGGAGAAATGAACGAATGATCAAGATCATGATCAAGGATATTTATTATTTTGAAGCAGATCGTAATTATTGTAAAATCTATGCCAAAAACAAGGAATGCCTGCTGGTGATGACCCTTAAAGAAATTGATGAAAAATTACCTAAAGAACACTTTCTGAGAATCCACCGGTCTTATATCATAAATTTGTCGCATGTTGATGAAGTAGCGGGCAGTCATGTTGTTATTGGAAGAAAAGCAATTCCTCTGAGTAAAACATTGCGTCAGGATCTGATGAACAGGTTACAAACCTTTTGAATCTTTAACTCCTTAAAAATTCAATTCCTTAGACTTATTGGTCAGTTCAAATTCCATCCGTACCCTGGTACCCTGGCCGTTATAAATCCTTATAGACCCATCGAGCTGCTTGACCAAAAGGTCAATGAGTTGCGTTCCAAATCCCGAGCCTGTATCTTTAGAGCCTTTCAGGTCATTGAAACCTATTCCATTATCATATACTTCCAGGACGATTCCTTCATGCCCGACCTTTTGACAAGTGATACTTATTTTCCCTTTTTCCTGTTCGGGAAAAGCATGTTTAAAGGAATTGGTAAGTAATTCGTTCACAATCAACCCCATGGGAATGGCTGCATCTACATCCAATTCAAATTCCTGCAATTCGTAAATATATTCAATAGCATATTCTGATCCGTAAGAATCCAGTATATGCTTGCTGAGATTGATCAGATAATCCTTCATCTCGATAGAGGAAAGATTCTTGCCCTGATATAATTTCTGATGGATCATACTCATGGAATAGACCCTGTTCCTGCTCTCTTCTATAGCCTCGATTGCTTTAGGATCTTTCATTTTGGCCACCTGCAACTCTAGAAGACTTGAAACGATACCCAGATTATTCTTGACCCTGTGGTGGATTTCCTTGAGCAAAAATTCCTTTTCCGCATTTTGTTTTTCCAATAAAACGTTTTTCCCTTTATTTTTTTTATACGTTACAAACAACACAAGTAACAATAGAAAAAGCAGTCCTGATATGATTGAGATCAATGTCTGTTGCGAGCTCTGTTTTTTGATCTGGTCTTCCATTCCCTGGATGGTGTCCTCCTTTCGTGCCATGTCAAACTCGTTTTCCAGCAAGAGCATATTCTCTTTGGCTGATTCGGTGAAAACCTTATTCCTCAACGAATCATACATGACAAATGCCCTAGTCGCATCCTTGTAATTATGATTCCCTACATACGCTTTTCCAAGGCGTTCGTATGCCTGACTGAGATAATAATAATCTCCAAAATCAGGGCCTGCGATCTGGATACATTTTTCAAGACTTTCTTTAGCACTGATGAATTTTCCCTGAAACAACTGCAATTTACCAATTGAAAGCCAAGAGCGCATCTTTAAAAAATTATTGTCCAAAAGATTGGCGTATAAAAGGGCCTTCTCAGCTGCCTTTTCGGCTTCATCGTATTTCAGAAGCAGGGTGTACAACTCAATCAATGAAATATAAGTGTCACTCAAATTATTAAAGAAACCATATCTTTCACCAATGGCTATGGAATGCTTGAAATAATCCAGGGCTTCGTTATAGTTTCCAAGTTCAAGCTGGTTGTTCCCCACAACATAAAGTGTAAAA
Source organism: uncultured Flavobacteriaceae bacterium (assembly GCA_965365165.1). GTDB lineage: Bacteria > Bacteroidota > Bacteroidia > Flavobacteriales > Flavobacteriaceae > Lutimonas. The sequence goes on along the minus strand of CBDUAP010000081.1, from coordinate 5,052 downwards.
TCATAATCCAAATCATTCAAACCTCGCTCTTCAAAAAGTTCCAGTGACTTGAGGCCATATTCAAGACCTCGTTCAAATTTGGAATATTTCCAGTATAAATTGCTCAAATCACTGTAAGCCAGAGCTACAGCCCTGACATCATTAAGCTCAAGCCCTAACCTTCTAGATTCCAATGCATAATCTGCAGCCCTGACCAGATCCCCTTTTCTTTCAAATACATATCCTAATTGTGTATTGAGAAAAGCCAGGTCCTCTTTTTTAATTTTGTTTTTTGCCTCCTGTAAAATGGCATAGGCGGTATCGAGTTTTTCCATTCTGAGAAGGATAGCCGCTTCAGTAACCTGAAAACGACCCTCCCACAATAAATCTTCTTTTTGACGTGTCAGGTCAAGGCCCATTTTGGTAAAGTCAAGGGCTTTGTTCAGGTCACGTGTATGCCAATAATAAGCCAGGTCATTTAATATTGAGAATCGAAGGCTGTCAACAGAAGCCTTTGGATATGACATTTCAAGGGTGTCCAGATAAGAGGAACCAAAATTATCAGTATCAACAAATACCTTATGGTAAGGCTGCTCCCTGTTGAAGTCAATTATTTTCTGACCATATGATAAGGTACAGAAACACAGCATCCATAAGTATATAATGCAACGAAAAACTCGATTTCTCATCAGAATCAGGACTTTTTTAACACAAGTTCAGCAATAGGGGCGATCTTATCGCCTCAAGGGATCAATCCGTTCGGATATTCCACGATTCACAGAATAACGCACAAGAGATCCATCAAAGCAGAAAGTTACAAATTATTATATTATTATTCCTTGGATAAATAAAAAGAGCCTTTCGGACAAGATTATCAATCTTTTATCCTAAACGACTTGGCACAATAGACAAGTTGCGTTTAATTTAGCAGTCCTTTGTTTTCAATATATACTGAAATTTATCCATCTAAAAAATGATGAAAATTCTTCTCATAGCCTCACTTTTTTTGCTGCCGCTCAACTCCTGTGACGATAAGGGCTCCAGTTCAGAAAAAGAGGAGATGAACAAAAAGACAGTCATCAATTTTGTTTTCAGCATTTGGAATGAAAAGGACCTGTCTCAGTTGGATCAATTTTTTTCTCAAGAATTCATACGAAGAGTTAACAATGTGGAGATTGCGAGCAACAAGGAGGAGCTGACTGCAAATATTCAGGTTTACCTGACAGGGTTTCCAGATTTAAATTTAATGATTGACGATATTATGCCTTATCGTGATCAGGTCATCATGAACTGGACGATCACAGGAACAAATACGGGGGTTTTCGGTGAATTTCAGGCAACAGGTAAAAAAATAAAAGTGAGCGGGCTCAGCCGTTTGAGTTTTGATCAGGCAGGAAAGATACACCACGAAGACATCTTTTACAACGAGTTGTCTCTTTTACAACAATTAGGCTACAGCCTGACGCCCCCGGCACTTAATTAATTAGATTCAAAAATTAAAATTATTAACAAAAAACCTTTACCATGAAACAATTAAAACTTTCCCTGATTGCCATTATGTTATTTTCGGCACCTTACCTGACTCAGGCTCAGGAAGAAAAAAGCATTCAAGCCTACTGGATCCATGAAGACAAGGTTAAACCAAGTATGACTGATGAATACGAACAGGTGGCCAAAGATCTTGTCGCTGCTTGTAAAGAGCACGATATAAAGGATACGAGATGGATTACCCTGAAACAGGATGACAATTCTTACATGTACATAACACCGATCAATAATTTTGCCGAACTCGATAAAAACAGTTTCGCGACCCTGTATGAAAAGATGGGTGATGATAAGGTAGAAGCATTATTCTCGAGATTTAACCCGATGTATGATGAACACGGCGAGTATATTATTTACCTTCATAAGGACCTGTCTTATATGCCAGGTGGTGTTTCTCAAACTATCGAGGGGCAGAATTACCGCACACTTTACTATAATTATGTGACACCTGAACATGACATGGATTTTCTCAAAGCAGTTAAAAATATCAAAAAGGCCTTTGAAAAACACAATTCAAAGATGCACTTCAGAGTATATAAATCAGGGTTTGGCGTTATGGGAACTTTTTATATGATTGCTATCGCAGGCGAAAACAGCCTTGAAATGGCCAAGGCCGGTGATGCCAATTGGGAACTGATGAAAGATGACTTTGGCCCCTTGCTTAAAGAACTCAGCAAACACACCTGGAAAATGGAAGAAAAGACCGGTTGGATGAGACCTGACCTCGAATACATTCCTGCACAATAAATCATTCAAAAAAATTCTTCAAAATCAATAAAATATGAATAGACTATTGTTAATGGCAACTGCTTTTTTTATCATGATCAGCTGTGAAAAAGAGGCTGAACCACCTCGATACACAACAAATTCAGCCGAAATAGAAAAGTTAAAAGCCTCGATTGAAGCCTATGAAAACGCCGACTGGGATAATTGGAAATTACACTATGCTGACACGGCAAAGATCTTTCAAAATCAAATTTCCCAGGGAGAAACGGTGGATGATATTCAGGAAAAGCACATCAATCTGATTTCCAAATTATCAACTTATGGATTTTCAAGAGAACAAATGGTCATTGAGCAGATTCTGGATGATGAAGGAAGAACCTGGGTCAATTTCTGGGGACTTTGGCGCGGTACGCTCGAAGCCAACGAAAAAACCCTTGAAATTCCCGTTCACCTCACCATGCAGTTTGTAGATGGCAAGGTTGTGAAAGAATGGGGATTTTGGAACTTTGCCCCTTTAAAGGAAGAATTAAATGCGATTGAAATGAATAGTCAGCAAAAACCGGAACAAATCAATAATCCAAGTAGTTAAACCTCATACGGCAGATATATATCAGCACAAGAGAATCTAACCATTCATGCAAAAGTACGTATTTTGGAAAATTATTATAAGGGAAGGATTTCATCATACGTACTTTGCCTTTAGGTAATTAATTAAACTATCTTCTACATTTAACCAAATTCTACTTCGATGCAGTTCAGGATATTTTCAGAAATCTTTACCGTTTTAAGTCGATCGTCGCATCTTATTTATTCATTTCGTTCAGACCTTAAAGCCTTAATTTAAAACAGATGGCAGGTGTAATCAAATCTTCAAGAATACAGTCTATTGATATTTTAAGGGGCCTCGTTATGGTGATCATGGCACTTGATCACACGAGAGGCTATTTCCATTTTGGTGCATGGCTATATGACCCCACAGACCTTGAAACCACAACTCCTGTACTGTTTTTTACCCGTTTTGTGACTCATTTTTGCGCCCCTGTGTTTGTTTTCCTTACGGGAACCTCAGCCAGTTTATTTGGTCAGAACAAAAGCAAAAAATCGCTTTCCATATTCCTTTTCACAAGAGGTCTTTGGCTGATCTTTGTTGAAATTGTCATCATGAACTTTCTATGGTGGTTTGATCCGGCATTTGGTTTCATTAATTTACAGGTGATTTGGGCCATTGGGCTATGCATGGTCTTCTTAGCCGCCCTGATCCATCTGCCTTTTAAATTACTGATCCTCATTTCTCTGGCTATCGTTTTTGGGCATAACCTGTTTGATGGCATTAAGCTTGAAGGCTATGAATTGACTTCGATCCTCTGGTACATTTTTCATCAGGGAAACTACTTACCTGTTGGAAGCGACCATATGGTTGGAATTTCCTATCCTGTGCTACCCTGGATTGGTGTCATGGCACTGGGTTATTGTTTTGGGTTTTTATACCACAAAGGGTTCGCGCAATCTTTGCGCAAGAAGTATTTGATTGGGCTTGGGCTGCTCACAATTTCCCTTTTTATGGTAATCAGATTGATAAATTCATATGGAGACATGGTGCCGTGGAGTCTTCAGAAAGATTCCATATTTACACTGATGTCATTCCTAAATGTTTCAAAATACCCCCCTTCTTTGCTGTATGTTCTGATCACCATTGGCCCTACTTTTCTGGTGCTCTATTTTCTGGAAGACGTACAATCGAGGATTACAGATTTCTTGCTGGTCTTCGGACGTGTTCCTTTTTTCTATTACCTGCTCCATATCTTTGTCATACATTCCGCAGCGCTACTGACACTGCTTGCATTAGGTGATGACTGGACCCTTATGATCTTGGATAAAGAATCCTTTACCACAAACCAAATGGCCAACTACGGTTATTCCCTCTGGGTGGTCTACCTCATATGGATCTTGATCGTCGCATTGCTTTATCCTTTGAGTAAAAAATACATGACCTATAAGCTCAGGAACAAAGAAAAATGGTGGCTGAGTTATTTATAAAGACAGTAACTATATGACATGTAAAAAAAATTTAAATCAATTCTGATGAATTCTTAAAACATAATATGACCATGAAAAAATTATTAATCCTTATAGTTGTGGTGACTTTCTCCTGTAATAAACAGAAAATCGAAGAAAGTTATCTGGGTATCGTAAATATAGAAGTGACAGGAAATAAAGAAGCTGTTGCACATTTTGAAAAGGGCCTTTTGTTATTGCACAGTTTTGAATACTATGATTCAAGAGAATCCTTTAAAAAAGCCTCTGAGGCAGACCCGAATATGGCCATGGCCTATTGGGGTGAAGCCATGACCTATAACCATAGCCTGTGGCATAACCAAAATTTTGATCAGGGCATGGCTGCGGTTCAAAAACTTAAATCAATTGATTCTGAAGCCCCTTTAACACCTCTGGAAAAAGACTTTGTAAAGGCTGTAAAAGTCTTGTATGAATCAGATTCCGCAAAGGTCAAACGAGATAAAAATTATGCTGATTTCATGCAGGTGCTGAATCAGAAATATCCTGATAACCATGAGGTTGCAGCCTTTTATGCGCTTGCTCTTTTAGGCTCAATTTCTGACGGACGTGACGTTGATACCTATGGAAAAGGAGCAAATATAGCCAAGGGTATTCTCGAGGAAAATCCGAATCATCCGGGGGCACTGCACTACCTTATACATTCCTATGACGATCCTGACCACGCGGCTTTGGCACTTTCAGCAGCTGATTCCTACTCTTTGGTGGCCCCTGATGCAAGTCATGCCT
>CBDUAP010000080.1:0-12157 GCA_965365165.1 uncultured Flavobacteriaceae bacterium | reverse complement strand
AGCTGTCCTCGCCTTCATTGTCTTGCAGTCTGTAGTCAACGATTTCTGCGAGGGTTGCCATAAGGTCCGTGGTGCAGATGAGGTCATCACGCTTCCCGCCAGGGGCAATAACATCCGGCCATTTTACAATAAAAGGCACCCTGTGCCCTCCTTCAAAAATATCTGCCTTATGCCCTCTGAATTCAGCTCCGGGGAAATGACCCTTCGAAGCCAGTTCTTTGAGCCCGGCTGCGGGTGAACATCCATTGTCTGTGGTAAAAATAATAAGGGTATTTTCTTCCAGCCCCGCGTTTTTAATTTTGTCATGCAACTCACCCATATAGTGATCTATCATCATGACAAAATCCCCATAAGGATTGATCCCGCTTTTTCCCTGCCATTCCGCTGTGGGCAGAATCGGGGTGTGTGGTGAAGGAAGCGCCAGGTACAGAAAAAAAGGCTGCTCTGTTGCGCCGGCCATGTCTATGTATGTTGCCGCCTTGTCAAAAAAATGGGGAGTGACCTTGTTATGCTGAAAATCACTTCCTGTGGGGCCTTCCCTCCACCAGGAATATTTTCCTTTATTTACTGTCAATTTATTGGGCAAGGCGGTGACCTTTCCATTTTCAACGTATACATAGGGTGCCATATCAAGTGAACCCGCGTGCCCGTAACTGTAGTTGAAACCCAGGTCATTGGGGTTGTTTCTTACAGGCCCTGAAAAATCGATGATGTCAAAATCTTCTTTGTTCCATCCCTCACCCGTAGTGTCAACGCTGTCTTTCAGGGTCCAGTCCCAGCCAAGGTGCCATTTGCCGATAAAAGCTGTTTGGTAACCTTTCGATTGCAGCATGGAAGCCACAGTAGTCCTTTCAGACGGTATCAGGGCTTTTGATTTACCCGTGAGCACCCCGCTTTTTAAAGTAGACCTCCAATTGTACCTTCCCGTCATGATACCATAACGGGTGGGGGTACAGACAGATGAGGAGGTATGCGCATCGGTAAAATACATACCCTCCCCGGCCAACTGGTCCAGATTCGGGGTCTTGATCTTATTCTCAGGATGGTAAATGGAGACATCCCCATAACCCATATCATCAGCCAGAACATAAATGATGTTTGGATAGGCTTGTTCCACGGCCTCCTGTGCATGAATTACAGGTGCCATGAAGATAAAAAATGCGGCAAATAATATTTTAAAGCACATAATAATAGAACTCAGTCATCAAACAAAATCATTTTATTTTTCTTCTGACGAAAATGACGAAGCGGGCAGGCCCTCAAGATTAAACAGGGTGGCAGTGCTGTCATCTCTCCAGGCATATCTCACATATTCCGGCATTTTCACCTTTGGATGGCTAAGCACAACGGTATTTTCCCTGATCTCCGCCCTGGCAGGCACATAGACCTGATCTGGCCCGGCGATCTCAAAACCCTTCAGTTCTTTTTCAGGACAGAACAAGCCACTGCCAACAAAGTCAAACTCGACCCTTAATTTACTATTTTCCTTACTGAAACCTTTATAAAGAGGGCCTGAAGCCACAAGATCCTTACCATAGTCATTTGCCAGGGCCAGCCCCGCCAAACGGCTTCCCACATCCTTTTTGTTGGCCGGGTGAATATTTTTGGGGTTCCCAATGTCAAGGGTCACTACCATTCCGGTTTTGGGCGTTCTCAATGACAGCCGTTGCGCCTCCCTCAGTTTTTGAGAGACCTGCCCTTCAGGATCCTGACTGTACAGATAGGGTGCAATCTGAACAAAGTAAAAGGGAAATTCAAGAGCCCACTCTTTGCGCCAGTCCTTAATCATGGCAGGAAACAGTTTTTTATATTGCTCATCCCGACCCACGTTTGATTCCCCTTGATACCAGATGGCTCCTTTAATGGTAAATGGGACCAGAGGATGGATCATTGCATTGAACAATACGGAGGGGATGTTCGGGTTCAGCTCTATGAGATCGGGCCGTTCGTCAATTCCTCTGGCCGGGTCATAAACATAAAATTTATTCATAAAAATCTCTGCAATCGGTATTGATTTCCAGGTGCCCTCAAGTGAAATACCACCTTCTTTGTTGCGGATTTCCATGGGTCCTCCAACCCATCCTCCTGCTCCCGTGTCAATGACCCGAATGGCGATAATATTTTTTCCTTTTTTTAGCAAGGACTGAGGAACGTTCATTGTTCTTGGGACATTCCAGTAACCCTGACCTGCCAGCCCTCCAATTTTTTGACCGTTGATATAAGTGGCATCCATATCGTCAATGGCTCCCATGCTTAAGGTGTAATCAGAAATAGGTTCCGGTAAATCAAATTCCTTTCTCAGCCATACCGCCCCGTCAAATCCTTTACCATTGATTAAATCGATCCTTCCCGGAAGCTCAACAGGGATCCAGCCGGAATCGTCGAACATGGGTTGAGGCACATCAGCATCCGAAAAATCAACGTTTTGCCATTCTTCTTCTGTTGTGGGTAATTCTTTTGAGGGCCACTGCTCGAACCAATGATTGACCTGATCAAAAATTCCGGGTTTTTCAATTACATCCAGTTCCTGTTCAAATTCGCCAATTTTCCTGAGACTTTGTTTACTTGTCCATGCTTCAGCGGGAGTTCCTCCCCAGCTGCTGTGTACGATGCCAACAGGCACCTTGAGTTCTTGGTGCAAACGCCTTGCAAAAAAATAGGCACTGGCACTGAAATCCCCGGCGGTTTCGGGAGAAGCAACCTGCCATTGGCCTTCTAAAGCATCCACAGGTTTCACCGACATGTTACGGGCTACGGTAAACATTCTTATTTCGGGATAATCTGCTGCGGCAATTTCTTCTGCTGAATTCATGATAGGGTCGCTGGGGGGCCACCCTTTTAAAGTCATTTGCATGTTTGATTGGCCTGATGCGAGCCAGACTTCTCCAAAAAGGATATCATCAATGATAATGGTGCTGTCAGCTGTAATCACTTGCATTTGATGAGGTCCGCCTGCAGCAGGACTGAGCAGCTTTGTTTCCCATAAACCTGATGCATCCGGCTTGACCAATACTTCTGCTCCCCAGGTCCCCTTGAGCTTCACTGTTTCACCTGGCGTATATGTTCCCCAAACAGCTACTTCCTGGTTTTGTTGCAATACCAAATGGTCCGAAAATAATTTTGAAAGTTCTAATTGTTTTTTTTCAGCAGTTTCACATGAGGTGAAAAATGTGATAAACAACAGTGCAAATAAATACAGGCTTGGTTTCATAATTGATCGTTGAATAATTTGAATTCTAAAGATATAGAATTCCTTTGTATTAAGTGCCTGGGGTCATATTATTTGGATGCCCCATGAGGTTTGCCGTCTGTTAGCCATGATAATGAAAAAGAAACAAACACGTTTTGCTGAGAAGCATCTTTTTCAAATAACAAGCCGATATCTCCGTTAGCAAGCACCGTCATTGAGGAATAGGCGGCAGATCCGGCATAAATCGTTTTTCCCTCTGACCATGTTTTGCCTTCATCACAGCTGATTTTTATGCTCATATTTTCTCTTCTGCTGCCGTGATTGGCATTTGAGAACAACAGGCACTTTTCAACTACACCCTTGCTGTTTGAAGAATAATTGATGATACTTGCATTACAGCCGGGATCTTCAAGATTTTTGTCTGACTGGGAAATCCATGTGTTTCCCTGATCCAAAGAGCGATGCACAACTCTGTGACCCCCTTTGTTGATCCGCGAGTTGACCATCCATGCACCGTCAGACAATTCAATGACCTTGGATTCATCTCCGGGAACAATCGAGTGGTCAATTAAATACCAATTGCGGCCGTGGTCATCGCTTGCGAACAGGTAAAGGCCCTGTTCCAAATTCACCAGGGTATGCACCAGTTTCCCTGACCTCGTCTGCATGCCCTTTCCTGAGGTTATAAATTTGAAATCGCTTTTCCATGTCTCCTTTGTGATTTGAGAGGTAATGTCAATGGGCTCGCTCCAGGTTTTTCCATGATCGCTGCTTTTGATATACCTTAAATAATAGATATCCTTTTCGCGATCCAGGTCCATAAAATTGAAGAACAGAAAAATTTCCCCCGTTACGCGGTCAACGATCATAGAAGGGTCGGAAGCCGATTGGCCCAGCGGATAGTCAACCAAGGTTCTTAAGGCAGACCAGGTTTTACCGTTGTCTTCGCTTCGGCGCATTACAATGTTGATATCCCTGTTCCATTTGAGGTCCTCGCACGAAGGAACCCTTTCATCAATGGCAGCAATCAGCGTACCGTTGACTGTAGTGGCAAGGGCAGGAATCCTGTAACAGGCCACTCCCGGTTGCCCTTCGGCGCTGAAAAGATCATTGAAGGCAAGAGGTTCGTTTTGGGCATATCCCCATATGCTCATCAGAGCAAAAAAAATATACTTTATGCGTGTCATGTTTTAACCCCGTGGTTATCCATTAATGAGGAGATTTCCATTCGGGAAAACTAAAATTTTCGATAAGGGCTGTCCAGATATGCATTCGCCTCAGGTTCAGAGAATTTTGCTTTTTTATTATCCCAATGCAAGGTTTTATTCGGGAAGCGTCCAGCAATAACACCAAGCAGGATGGTTTCCGTGAGCCTTGCTGCATAAGAAAAGGGAGCACTGCATTCAGCCTTGCCCAAACATGCATCAACAAACTGGTGGTAATGTTTGTTCCCTTCAATGGAATAGCTTTTGGTAGGTTCTCCAATCTGATCCTGATCCTTTATGATGGAAAGGTCAAGCTCTTGGTATTCTCCATTTACAATGTGCCTCGGCAATTGCATAAAATGGGGTAAAAGAAGTTTCCCTTTCTCTCCTATAAACATAGCTCCCTGGTCTGGTAAAGCGTCATTGCCCGGTAGCATGAGGTCCTCATGTTTTTCAGGGGCCCCGGGGCCATCGGACCAGATCCAGGTAAGGGTATCTGCGGTGTATTGGGTTCCGGGAAATTCATAAGTCACCTTGTTTTTTTCAGGAAATCCGAAACCATTGGAAGGTCTGCAACTGTTTCTAATTGTTTTTGGTACGTCCAGTTTCAGGGCATTGTAAGGCGTGTCAAAAATGTGTACACCCATGTCGCCCAGGGTACCACAGCCGTAATCCATTATTTTTCTCCAGTTGCCCGGATGGTACATCCCATTTTTGTAGGGTCTTTCTGCCGCCGTTCCGAGCCACAGGTTCCAGTCAAGATTTTCAGGAACAGGGTCAGATCCTTCAGGAACCGGGCCGTCATATCCCCAGTTTTTCGGAGACCAGGCCCTGACCGTTTTGACCTTGCCTATAATACCCGATTGAATAAGTAAAGTAGCTAATTTATAATCATAAAAAGAATGGACCTGAATGCCCATTTGGGTGACCAGCTTTTTTTTCTCTGCCATCTTACGCATGGCCCGAGCTTCAGCCACGTGATGGGTCAGTGGTTTCTGGCAATAAACAGGCTTATTGTTTTCCATGGCCAGCATCGAAGCCGGAGCATGGGTATGGTCAGGAGTTGAAACAATCACAGCGTCAATTTCATTCTTCATTTCTTTAAAAAGAATTCTGTAATCTTTGTAAAGTTTGGCACCAGGATGTGCTTTGCCAGCCTCCTCAAGGGCCTTGGAATCAACGTCACAAAGGGCAACAACATCTACCATTTTGTGCGAGGAGATTGACTTCAGGTCCTCGCCGCCCATATTGCTTACCCCGATATGGGCAGTTCTCAAACGTCCATTTTTTGAAAGGGCCCAAAGTGGTGAGGGTAAAAAGGCGCCCATGGTGATGGCCGCGGTACTTTTTAAAAAGTCTCTTTTTTTCATGTTTGGTGTTTTTACAATTTTCTGATTTTTACATTCTTGAACCAGATCGGACTGGAGTGATCCTGAAAACCGATATATCCTGATTTGAATTTGCCATAATATTCTTCATCTTTCCATTTGCCGCCATTCTTTTTTGCATACCAGTCTTCTGACCAGGGAACAAAGGTCAGTACTTTGACGCCATTTAGCCAGTGCTCCACTTTTTCGGGGGTAAACAAAATGCGGGTTGAGTTCCATTCTCCTGTGGGATTCAGAACTTTTACAGATTCATCTGCGGGGTACATGGCGTAATCAGCCGCGGTTTTCTGCAAAGGATGCAATTGTGACGGGTTTTCATAACCCAGCCCGGTATTGTATTCAGTAACACTGTGTATCTTGGTGTAATTTTCGTCGTCTATCAGCTGGTATTCGGGAGAGATGTTGGCCGGCCCGGCATTGGGAATATGTTCTTTTAAATGATAAAAAATACCGCTGTTGCCACCTTCCGGGAGTTTCCATTCCAAATAAAGTTCGAAATTCTCAAACTCTTCAAGGCCGTAAATGATGTCCTGACCCCCCGTGTAGTCCTGCTCAAGCCCCAGGGTGGTATCAAAGGTCAGGGCGCTGTCTTTCGCAATCCAGCCGGGAGGCAGTTCTGTTCCGTTATAAGCCCTCCAACCTGCTGTACTGACCCCGTCAAACAGATAGATCCATTCACCCGACTCATTTACCGTTTCTTTAGTCGTTTTTTTTTCGGGGGTGGTTTTGTTTTCTTTTTTACATGAAAATAAGCTTGCGGCAAGCAACATTAGGATGATGGTTCTCGTCATTATTAAATATTTTGAGCTTTATTTTGGTTTATATCTCAGGTAAATGTACAAATGAAAATATAAATATTACACTGATTAAATCGAATTTTTAGCAAGTTGCCAATTTATGCGCAGGACCTCATAGCGTCTGTCGGTACAGGCGTCTTTTTTATTGTAAAATTCTTTAACGGGATTCATGAATTTTCTGAGAATCTTTTCAGACTTCTCATTCTCAATGTTCACGTCAGCCGTAATTTTTTTCGTTTTGAGTGTGGTAAATCCATATTCAATCAAGCCATGGGCAATTTCTGTACCCAGTCCTTTTCCCCAGTATTTTGAACGAAAACGATAGGCTATTTCTTCATCTCGCTCGTCATTTTTTAGAAATCCGCAAATACCAATAAGTTCGTGGGCCCCATTTTGACTTATGCCCCAGATTCTTATATCACTGTTTTCGTTCATGGCCATAAGCTCCTTTAACTTGAGATCACTTTCTTCCCGGGTAAGGATTTTTGCCGGAACCGGTCCCATCACTTTAGGGTCGCTCATCATTTCGTAGAACATTGTTTTGTCCTCTTTTCCCAGAGGTCTTATAACAAGACGCCGCGTTTGGAAGATTTTTTTCATGATTTATAGGTATGCAGAAATGGTGAGTACCGTCATGGTAATAAGCAATAAAATCACAGACAGGGGGATCACGAATTTAAGCCATTTGTCATATCCCACCTTGACAATAGCCAGTGAAGCGAGGATCAGCCCCGTAGGATTGATCAAGTAAAACAGTCCCATCCCATATTGATAGGTGTTGACTATGATTTCGCGTCCAATACCAACGGTATCTGCCAGGGGAGACATTATGGGCATGGTCAGTACGGCCATTCCGGAAGATGAAGGAATAAAAAAGGAAAGTCCCCCATAAAGAATAAGCATGGCATTTGTGAACAGGCCTTTGTTCATTCCCTCACTGATGCTGCTGGCGTAGTAGAGCATTGTATCACTGATCAGGCCATCATCCATGATTACTGAAACCCCTCGCGCAATACCAATAATAAAGGCAACGCTGAGTAATTCCGCAGCGCCTTTAGAAAAAGCATCTACAAATTCAACTTCCCTGATTCTCCCTACGATACCGATGAGAATGGCCCCGACCAAAAATGTAGCCGTCATTTCTACGAACCACCAGTTCAACAGGGAGACCCCTATAATCATGACTACAAAACTCAAGGAAAAAATCACGACGATAAGACGAAGGCGATTCGTGAATTTTACTGACTGATCATGTGTCTTAAATTGTGAACTTACTAAGTCCTCTTTTTTCTCTTGATAGATGATTGAGGCAGTAGGATCATTTTTGACTTTCTTGGCATAGCGAAGAATATAAATGATGCATGCGCTGAGGCACAATAGCAGCATAATCACTCTTCCGGTGAGCCCAGTGGTCCAATTGATACCGGCAGCATCTGAAGCGATGATCGTGGAAAATGGGTTTACGGTTGAACACATTGTGCCTATGGCCGAACCCAAAAAAATACTGGCAAGACCTACGATCTCATCGTATTTGGCTGCCAGAAAAACAGGGATAAGAATAGGGAAGAAGGCCATGGTCTCTTCTGCCAGGCCAAAAGTGGTTCCGCCTAAAGCGATGAGGCTGGTAACAAGAATAATCAGCAGAAACTCTCGTCCTTTTAAGGTATGTGCCAGCCATGAAATACCGGCGTCAAAGGCACCCGTTATGTTCATGACACCAATCAAACCCCCAATGATGAGCACCAGAAAAATGATATCTGATGCGGCAATAATCCCCTTGATGGGAGACTGCACGAAAGCAGCAAAACCCTGGGGCCGGGACTCAAGCTTTTTATAGGTACCGGGAATTCCAATGGGTTTGTAAATATCCCCATTTGTGAATTTTTCCAGAGGGATCTTGATTTTAAGGTTTGCAAGTGTTTCCTGTGTTGCAGGCAATGAAAAAACTTCACCTGAACTAGTCCTGTTAAAAGTACTGTCAGCTGCATTATACGTGAGGCTGTCGTATTTTCCTGCCGGAACCACCCAGGTCAGCAGGGCTACCATTCCGGCGATGATAAAAAGGATCGTTTGCGCCGTTGGGAATTTGAGTTTTTTCATGGATTAATGGGCTTTGAAGTTCTGAACGCTAAAGATAGTGGCATTGCAATATACAGTTTTAGCCATGATTTCAATATTTTGATTTTAAACTCCTGGAATTTAAATAGAGGGGATTATTTAGGGCTCTCTGTTAAAGATCACCCTTTGAAGAAAGTTGACGGAATAATTCTGCACACTTTTAGTTTGTTCGGTCCTTTTTCCTGAGGTCACCTCAAAGATAAGTTTATCATCAATTAATTCATAGCTTGAGGTCAGCAGAATATCATTTGTTTCAAAGACGCTGTAGAGTTTGTTCCCAAATAAGTATTCTTGAAGTTCAACTCCATCCCCTTCATCTAAAATGTAAATGTTCTTACCTGCCTCCGAAAGTCTTAGTTGATAGTCTTTTACCATGGGGGTTTTTTCAGACAGGTATGATGTTTTCCAACCAAAAGTATGCTGATCCTCAGATCTTGTTACCTTTAAAACCACCCTGACACTGTCTTTGACGATCCCTTCTTTGTAGATCAGCATCTGCCCCTTCCAGCTCCCCAGGCATTTTTCAGGAAATGATTTCTGGGCCTTGCTGCCAGGAGAAAATGCAAAAAGGATGAATAGTGTGACACCTATTATTTTTTTGTAAGTCTGCATGTCAAAATATATTGGTTTTATCTTAAAAAAGTTCTAAAAACGAATGAAGATAATGAATTAGGTGAAGGTAGAAAAATTGATCCGGACAGTTTCTTGCTCAGCCTTAAAAACCCCGTGGATAATCAATGTTTTGTTACAGGGTAAATCCTGAATCTACTATTTTCCAGATCAGCAAGGTGATCAATCCTCCTGCAATTGAAGCGACCAGGTCTCTGGTGTCTAGCGTTTCAGCTGTCAGGGATTGCATGAATTCATAACCCACAGAACCCAGGGTTACCATGATTATAATGAGCCACGGATATTTCACATCGCTCAGAAGGAGTAAAAGTGACAATCCGATGACATAGAAAAAACTTGGCAAGGCATCTGCCAAGCCAAAATCTTCTAATCCTGCACCATAAGCATAAGGTCGGTAAAAGGCCTTTGCTATAAAACCCAAAAGGACATTAACAAGCCCAAGGCCTCCGTAAATTATGTTCATCTGTTTCATGGTCGAAAGGTTAAAGGTTAGGTCGTTCATCACGAAATTAACCATTTTTGATGGAGCCTCAACATTTATGGCCAAGGGCTGGTCATTATTGACCTTGTTCCGTGAAAATGCGCTTGTGTATGGAAGTAATTTCTGTGTTTTTAGCCACTTAAAGTCATTGAAAGTTGTATTTTTGCGAAAAAATTAAAATATGAGTGCCAAGACACAATTGACCTTTGATGTACTAATAGAAATTCCTAAAGGGAGCAGAAATAAATATGAGTATGATTTTGTACTCCATAAAATTCGCTTTGACAGAATGCTTTTTTCTTCGATGATGTATCCCGGAGATTATGGTTTCATTCCGGAAACCCTTGCCCTGGATAAGGATCCGCTGGATGTACTTGTTTTGGGTGCAGAACCGACCTATCCGATGGTGGTTATGGAGGTCAGACCCATAGGTGTTTTTCATATGACAGATGAGAAAGGACCTGATGAAAAAATCATTTGTGTTCCGGTAAACGATCCGATTTACAGCAAGCGCATGGACATATCAGATCTGAACCCTCACAGGCTGGCCGAAATAGAACATTTTTTCCAGGTTTACAAGGATCTTGAAGAGAAGAAAGTAGATACAGGAGGCTGGGGAAATGCAGAAGAAGCAGTAAAGATCTACAAGCAATGTGTGCAGCGATATGAAGAAAGCGATCACAAGAAAAACAGAACTTTTACCATATAATAGTTGAAAGTAATCAACGGCAAGAATTGAGAACCATCATTAATGCAATGGTGGTTTTTTTTATCTGATAAGATTGTTTACTTTTAGCACCTCAAAAATCAAATCACTCAATAAAAAAACAATAATCATAATGGAATTAATCGTAAATTATTTGTGGCTTTTTGGCATACTTGCACTGGCATTTGTTTTTATAAAGAATGCTTGGGTTGCCAAACAAGACGAAGGAAATGAAAAAATGTCAAAAATTGCAAAGCACATTGCCGACGGAGCGATGTCTTTTTTAAAAGCCGAGTACAAAATTCTCGCCATTTTTGTCATTGCTGTAGCTATCTTGTTATACTTTAAAGGTTCAAACGAAGAAGGGTCCCACTGGATGGTTGCCTTGTCATTTATCGTTGGAGCCATTTGTTCTGCCCTTGCAGGATTTATTGGCATGAAAGCAGCAACCAAAGCGAATGTAAGAACTACACAGGCCGCCAGAACTTCATTAGGCAAGGCTCTGGAAGTAGCTTTTGCCGGTGGTGCCGTCATGGGCCTCGGCGTTGTAGGCCTTGGCGTATTGGGATTAAGCGGTTTGTTTATGATCTACCAGAACATGTGGCCCGGCCAAGAAAACATCCCGATGGTACTCAACGTACTTTCAGGATTTTCACTGGGAGCTTCTTCTATTGCATTGTTTGCAAGAGTAGGTGGCGGAATCTATACCAAAGCTGCTGATGTAGGAGCCGACCTTGTAGGTAAAGTTGAAGCCGGTATTCCTGAAGATCATCCTTTGAACCCGGCTACAATTGCCGATAATGTGGGAGATAATGTTGGAGACGTAGCAGGAATGGGAGCCGATTTATTTGAATCTTACGTAGGATCGATCATTGGAACAATGGTCCTGGGTGCGTTCATCATAACACCCGATTTTGCTAATGGTTTAGGCGCTGTTTATTTGCCTTTGGTTTTAGCAGCGGTAGGAATTGTAATGTCAATTATCGGAACTTTGTTTGTTAGGGTTAAGGACGGTGGAAGTCCTCATAAAGCCTTGAATTTGGGTGAATTTGGATCTGGATTTCTGATGATCGTGGCGTCTTATTTTATTATAACAGAAATTATCCCGGAAAGTGCTGAAGGCCTTCCTTTTGGAGCGATGGGTGTTTTTTATGCAACCCTTGCAGGTTTGATAGCAGGTTTTTGTGTAGGAAAAATAACAGAATATTATACCGGTACTGGTGGAAAACCAGTCTTGTCAATTGTGAAGCAATCTGAAACCGGTTCAGCCACAAATATCATTGCAGGATTAGGCGTGGGTATGATGTCAACAGCTGTGCCTATTTTATTGATTGCAGCAGCCATTATTGTTTCTCATCATTTTGCCGGTTTGTATGGAATCGCCATTGCGGCGGTGGGTATGCTTGCCAATACAGGGATTCAATTGGCGGTTGATGCCTATGGTCCTATATCTGATAATGCAGGAGGGATTGCCGAGATGGCTGAATTGCCAAAAGAGGTGCGTGAGCGTACAGACAAATTAGATGCCGTGGGGAATACCACAGCAGCTATTGGAAAGGGATTTGCCATTGCTTCTGCAGCCCTTACTGCTTTGGCCTTGTTTGCAGCCTTTATGAAAACAGCGAATGTGACTTCTATTGAT
>CBDUAP010000079.1:0-12310 GCA_965365165.1 uncultured Flavobacteriaceae bacterium | reverse complement strand
AACTGCTTGTTGTTGAGGGTACTATTTATCCTTTATTGACAAGACTTAAAAACGCTGGACTTTTGACGTATCGATGGGAAGAATCTACATCGGGACCGCCAAGAAAATATTATGGTTTAACCGAAACCGGGAAAATCTTTTTGAATGGATTGAATTCCACCTGGGGCGATTTGGTTAAGGCTGTAAACCTTATTACAAAAAACAATAAATCAAAAACTACACAAAAATGAACAAGACAATAAATATAAACCTGGGTGGCGTATTTTTTCATATTGATGAGGTTGCTTATCAAAAGCTGAAAAGATATTTAGATGCTATAAGAAGATCTTTAAGTGACGACCCAAAAGGCAGGGATGAAATTATCACGGATATTGAGTCTAGAATAGGAGAACTTTTGTCGGCTAAGGTTAAGGATGTTCGACAGGTGATCAACGAACAGGATATTGATGAGGTGATTGAGGTTATGGGTAAGCCCGAAGACTATATGGTTGATGATGAAATATTCAGCGATGATTCCTACACCAGCTATAGTGGTAAAAAATATAAAAAACTTTACAGAGACGGCAGTGATAAGTTTCTCGGAGGAGTTTCCTCAGGGATGGCTCATTATTTGAATGTAGACGTGATCTGGATTCGTATTGGCTGGCTGATAGCAGCTTTTGGCTTTGGATTTGGCTTTATTGTTTATCCTTTGTTATGGATCCTGCTTCCAGAGGCAAGCACTACCGCAGAGAAACTGGAAATGGAGGGTGAGCCCGTGAATATCACAAACATTGAAAAAAAAATTAGAACCGAGATTTCGGACGCATCAACACGCGTAAAGCAAGGAATTGACGATGTTAGTGAAAAGGTCAAGAATGCAGATTATAAAAAATATGGAGAAAAGGCCAAGTCGGGATCTCAAGATCTGGTAGACACCCTGGGCAAGATTTTCGTGACCATTTTTATGATCATCGGAAAATTTATCGGGGTACTCCTGGTCATTGTTTCTGTGACGACAATCCTGGGTCTTTTGATAAGTCTTTTTACTTTAGGTTCTCTTGATTTTTTACATGAAGATTGGTTATTCCACAGCCCTTTTTTCTATAATAATTCCGGCTTACCCATTTGGATCATGTCAATTCTGGCTTTTTTACTGGTTGCCATTCCTTTCTTTTTCTTGTTTGCCCTGGGTTTGCGTATTCTTTCAAATAATACCAAATCTATCGGAAAGACTGCGAAGTTAACCCTATTGGGCGTTTGGTTGGTGGCTTTACTTGCAACAATATTCTTTGGAACAAGGCAATTTATGAAGTCGGCTTATGACGGATCAACAACCAGCAATCAAGAACTTATTTTTGATAAGAGTGATACCCTTGATATTAAAATGGTTGACAATAAGTCTATTTCAAATCACAGTATTTTGAAACGAAGATGGAAAGACGAGATCATCGTTGATGCCAATAATAATGAGAGGCTTTATTCTAATGATGTTAGGTTTAACATTTTACCTTCTGATGATGAAACGGCATATATCAAAGTGACTAAAAGGTCTCAGGGCATGAGCCGTAAGGATGCACGCGACAATGCCGACCTGATCACTTATACCTATGAACTCGGCGAGGATGAACTCAGGCTTAATGGTTTCTTTCTAGCAGAAATGAATAATAAATTTGCTGAACAGAAAGTGTATGTTGATTTGTATTTGCCAGAGGGGCAGGTGATCTATCTTGACAATTCTACATCAACTTTTCTTTATGATGTTAATAATGTTCAAAATATATATGACAATGACATGCCTGATCATTATTACATGATGACCAAAGAAGAATTGAATTGTCTGGATTGTTTATTGGATGAAATCAATAGCCGCGATGATGTCGAGTCTTTTAATATGAAGATTGATGAAAAAGGTGTTCGCATTGAAATTCAGGACGAGGAAAAGGACAAGGCCAAGGTGATCATAGATAAAAACGGGCTTGAAGTTCAAAGTTCAAAAGACAGTATTTAACAATTCACCTGTGTAATATAACGGTTCGGCGGTTTATTTTTTTCTGATTTACCGGTACAAACTAATTTTAAAATCTAATATAAAACTGAAGAAATGAAAAATTTAATCAAATCAAGTGTTATTTTGTTCCTCATTTTTGGGTTGAGTTCCTGCATGCACAATGGCGTAAAAGGAGACGGTAACGTAATAAGCGATAAACGCAAGATTTCTGACGATTTTGTTCGCATTGAAGCCAGCCGAGGGTTGGATGTTTACATCACAAAAAGTAAAAAACTGTCGCTTGTGGTAGAAGCAGATGAAAACCTTCATGAATTGATCGAGACAGAAGTCAGGGAGGGAACCTTGTATATTACCTCAAGTAAAAATATATGGTCAGCGAGCTCAAAAAAAATTCATTTATCAGTCGATTTCATCAATGAAATCAAGGTGAGCAGCGGAGCAGAGGTGTTTTCAGAAAACACATTTACTTCTGATAAACTTGCCGTAAATGTAAGCAGCGGAGCACAGGCCAACCTGGATCTTCGTGTGGATGATCTTCGTTGTGAAAGTTCCAGTGGAGCTGAGATCAAACTTTCAGGTGAAGCCAATACTTTTGAGGCGAGCTCCTCAAGCGGGAGCGAAATAGAAGCTTATGGCTTAAAAGTCAGAACCTGTAATGCCAAAGCCACTAGTGGCTCCGACATGGAGCTTATGGTAACAGAGATTTTTGTGGGTGAAGCAACAAGCGGAGGTGATATAAAATTTAAGGGGCGCCCCCAAAAAGCTCAGAAAAACAATAACTCTGGCGGAAGTGTCAGAAGTACTGATGGTTAAAACACCTATTAATTTTGTGCATTTAAAATCACGTCTTTGGCGTGATTTATATATTTTCGGCCAATAGGTATTCGTTTCCCTGCAACGAGTACGGAATTTCCTTCAACCGCCTGAATTTTATCCAGGGCAACTGTAAAGGAGCGCTGCAATCTCAGAAACTGGGTTTTTGGTAATTCTTCAGTGATTCCCGATAAAGTTTTATGCGCCAGATAATCTCCCGTTGTCGTAAAGACTTTGATGTAATCTTTAAGGCTTTCTATATAATTGATGTCCTCGAATTTAATCTTGATCAGCTTTTTATCCACCTTCAAAAAAATAAAAGACTTTTCGAGGTTTTGTGTCGCCGATTCAAGTGACTTATCACTCAGAAACTTTTGGGATAATTTATTGATTGATTTGAGGAATCTCGCAAAAGGCACAGGTTTAACCAGATAATCCAGCACGTCAAGGTCAAAGCTCTCAACAGCGTATTCTCTGTAGGCCGTTGTAATGATGACATAAGGTTTAGCCTCAAAGCTTTTGATAAAATCAAGCCCATTCATTTTTGGCATGTTGATGTCTATAAAGACGACATCGATTTCTCCGCTTTCAATGTGTCCAATGGCCTCCAGAGGGTTTTTGAAGGTATTGACCAGTTCCATATTGGAAAATTCACTGAGATGCTTTGCAATCACTTCAGCCGCAAGAGGTTCATCATCTATAATGATACATTTAATTTTCATCCAGTGGTAATTTCAAATTTACAGTAAAAATATTCAATTTCGATCTCGTTTGGAGGCTGTAATTATTGCCGTATAACAGTTCTAAACGCCGCTTAACATTCTTAATTCCAATACCGTGCTTTGACACCGTGTTTTTATTTTTGGAAAATGTATTTTGAACGGTAAAGTAAAGGAAATTGTCTTTAATGACAAAGTCAATATGAACTTTTATATCCCCTTGTTCCTGGGTTCCGTGCTTGAAACAATTTTCTATAAAAGGCAGAAAAAGCAGGGGAGGGATTTCTATATCATCTATGTTCCCGTCAATACTTATTTCAGACTTAACACGATCTCCGTAACGCAGCTTCTCGAGTTCCAGATAACTGTACAGGTAATTGATGGATTTCATCAGTCCGATTCTGGGTTCTTTCACCTCGTAAAGCACATACTGCATGATCTCTGAAAGTTTCATCACGACATTGGGGGCATTAGGTGAATTTTTGATGACAAGGGCGTAAAGATTGTTTAAGGTATTAAAAAAGAAATGAGGCTGGATCTGAGATTTCAAAAAATTAAGTTCAGTTTGTAATTGGGCCCGCTGCAATTCATCATTCCTTCTTTTTTCATTGACCCAGTCATAAGTCAGTTTTATGGCTGATACCAAAGCGATGACATAAACAGCGCCTATTATAAGCTCTACAACATGGATCATTGTAAAAGGTTCCTGGTTTCCCTGCGCCTCAGGCCAGATATTCTTGGTCACGAGGATGTAGTTCAATCCTGTTCTCACAAGATAGAATGAAATCAGAGATAAGGTAAACAGGGTAAAAAAATGGAAGTATTTTTTTTTTAAAATATACCTGGGTATCAAAAAATAGATTGTAAAATACGTGATGATTATGTTCAGTGGGAATTCTATCAGATTGGATTTCAGAGAATACCAGTAGTCATTATTGATCGTGGCAAATCTGAAAAAATTAAAGATAAAATAGACCGTCCAGAACAACAAATGATACCGCAAGGGTATTCTGAATTCAGAAAAAAATTTTTTAAACATATTACTCCGCCCTTACCACAATTTAAAAAAGATTCACGTTAACGCTTTTTATGTATTGCAATTTATAGGCTCTGTCGCAAATAAAATCAATTGGAATGTAAAGTTTTACATTTTATTTCAACATTAATACCCATAATAATGGATAAATATTTTAAAATCAGTAGTAAACTAATTATTTTTGTTTCCAGAATGTTCAAAAAATTTCAGTGAAGACCCTTACCCAAAAAATAGAACCTTACAGAGGAGATGGTATCGTTTATCATGCCGATACCTGTTTGCCGCTTATCGATGCGGTTTCTCGGGATAAATTAAAATTCAGGGCTTTGGCGCGGTATACTTATCCCGGAAAGAGGTTGACCGAAGATACACTTGGCCTGAACTCAATTGGCTATTGGGACGCATCCGAGCCGCAAGACTGGGGTTTGGACTGGCATCGTAATGAAGGAATAGAAATTCATTTTCTCGAGTCTGGTTCCATGCCCTATGCTCAGGAAAATAATAATGTAGACTTGTCACCGAATCATCTGACCATTACAAGGCCCTGGGAGGCCCATAAAGTTGGGAATCCCGAAATTGGAATGGGAAAATTTTACTGGGTGATTATCGATCTCGGAATCCGGCGTCCGCATCAGGAATGGGTATGGCCGGAATGGATCATGATGACCCCTGAGGACCTGAATCGATTGACAAAGATCCTTCGGCAGGACGCCAAATGGCTCTGGAAGACCAATGCCAAAATCAAAGATTGCTTTTTTAAGATTGGCACGGCAGTAGACAATGATTTTGAAGGAACCAGTGCTTCAAGAATAAGGCTTCTTGTTAACGAGCTGTTGATCCTTCTGCTGGAACTGGTCGATTCAAAAGAAGTCGTTTTGAATGAGTCCCTGACAGATAGTTCAAGAAGTGTTAAGCTGTTTCTTGATGAACTGGAGAAAAATTTGGCAGAGTCGTGGACCATTGAGCAGATGGCTGATTCTGCAGGAGTGGGCCTCACCAGGTTTACCTATCATTGCAGGCAACTGACCAATGCCACCCCAATGCGTTATCTCGCCATGAGAAGGGTTGAAAAAGCAAAGAGAATTTTGAAAAAAAAACCAGAGCTCAGCGTTGCTGAAGTAGCTTACAGCTGTGGTTTTGCGACAAGCCAGTACTTTTCAACGGTGTTCAAAAAACAAGAAAAATGTACTCCTTTGGAATTCAAGAATAAGATTTAATCACAGCTTGCCATTCGGTATGAGATGTATAATTTCTTTCACTGAATAAAAACACACATACTTCCGTTTATATTGCTTTAAATTGACCCTCATTAATCCTATTTTTTTTTAAATTTTACAGATGAGAAAAGCAAGCAATATTTTCAAATTGTCTCCGGTTGTTTTGGCTTTGGTGTTTCTTACCATGACTGCCTGTGTCAACAAACAAAAAGAGGTTTCCGAAAAGGTTCAGGAAACAGAAGCAAAGGCAGAAACCCCCTTATTTTTTAAATTGTCTTTGGCACAATGGTCTCTGCATGTTGCCATTCAGCAAGAGGGGATGAGTCCTCTTGATTTTGCTCAAAAAGCAAGTGAATTGGGTTTTGAAGGAATCGAATATGTAAGTCAATTGTACAATGATGAACTTAAAAAGGACAAGGACCCGGCGGTGGCCATGGAAATGATGCTCAAAACCCTGAAGGAAAATAGTGAAACCTACGGAGTACAGAACGTGCTGATCATGGTCGATGGTGAAGGTGATCTGGCCAATTTGGATGATGCTGAAAGGGCTCAAACGGTTGAAAATCATAAGAAATGGGTAGATGCCGCAAAATATTTGGGCTGCCATTCCATACGGGTAAATGCGCATGGCGTGGGAACGGCCGAAGAGGTTGCTGCGGCGGCTGTTAAGGGCCTTACCGCATTGTCTGAATATGCTGCTGAACAAGGCATTAACGTGCTGGTCGAAAATCATGGAGGCTATACCTCAAACGGACAGTGGCTAACGGATGTAATGACTAAAGTAAACATGCCCAATTGTGGAACTTTACCAGATTTTGGTAATTTCTGCATGACCGTAGGTTATGGGTCAATTAACGATAAGAATTGTACAGATCCTTATGATATTTATAAAGGCGTTTCTGAATTAATGCCATTCGCGAAGGCAGTTAGTGCCAAAAGCTATGATTTTGATGAAAATGGAAATCAGCCAAAGATTGATTATGTAAAAATATTGCAGATCGTGAAAGATGCAGGTTATAGAGGATATATAGGCGTCGAATACGAAGGATCCAACCTGTCTGAAATAGAGGGGATCGAGGCAACCAAAAAGCTGTTGGTCAAGGCCGCAGGACAATTAAATTAAAGAGCTAAAACGGTTTTTGGCGACACAACTTGTCTGAGGTGATTTTAAGTGCAGGCTTCCAAACAAATTGATAAAATAATTATTCTCATAACTCATTATGGCTTCGAAAATCAGATTGGGCATTCTTGGAGGAGGTGAGTCCTCTCTTATAGGTATACTCCATAGAGTCGCCTCGAGCATGTTCGACCAATTTGAGCTTACCGGCGGGGTATTCAGTCCGTCATGGGAGAAGAATATCGGTTTTGCGAATAAACTAGGGCTTCCTTCTGATAGAATTTATAAAGACTTTGATCAGCTTATCAGCGAGGAGATCAAACTCCCAAAGGATCAAAGGATGCAGGTGATCTCTGTACTTACTCCTAATTTTTTGCATTTCAGGATGGCAAGGAAGCTCCTGGAAAACGGTTTTCACATCATCTGTGAAAAACCCTTGACTACGAGCTACGAGGAAGCCCTGGTTCTTAAAAGAACTCATGAACTCTCAAATACCGTTTTTGCGGTGACTTATACTTACACCGGTTATCCTATGGTTCGGCAAATGAGTAAGATGATAGAGGAGGGGGCCCTTGGGAAGATTCAAAAGATAGACGTCCAGTATTTTCAGGGTTGGATCAACACGGTAATCCACGATGATCAAAAAAGGTTGGATACGTGGCGGCTTCAACCGGAAAAATCAGGAATAAGCTGCTGTATCGGCGACATTGGTACACATGCCTTTGATATGATCGAATATGTATCGGGGTTAAAAGTCGGGCAAATTTTGGCAGATCTCAATTATGTTTATGATGACAACAAAATGGATGTTGACGGTAACATTTTGATCCGTTGTACAAATGGGGTGAAAGGCGTAATCAGGGCAAGTCAGATCGCAACAGGAGAAGAAAACAGTTTGATTGTCAAGATTTATGGCGAGAAGGGGGGCTTGAAATGGGAACAGGAGAATCCGAATTATTTGTATTTTCTGGAAGAAGGAAAACCCATGAGCATATTAAAGCCTGGCCATATGTACAACAGCGAATTATCACTTGATGGAGCAAAACTGCCTCCCGGCCATCCTGAGGGTATTTTTGATGCTATGGGAAACATATACAAAGGTGTTGCCAGGGCGGTCAAAGGCGAAGCTTTTGACACAAGAGAATTTCCCGGGATGAAAGCAGGAGTGCGGGGCATGAATTTTATCGAACAGGTTGTGGCCTCTCATGCTGAAGGGAATGTTTGGAAAGCACTTGAAATAGAAAATTAAACCAATGAATTTAAACCAATAATTATGAAACATTTTATCATTTTGGTGTTATTAATGACTTTTAGCTGGGGGTGTAAAAAAGAAAAATCGACTCCTGTGGAAACTTCAGAACCGGCTGAAAAAAATATGGACGAGGGTTGGGTCTCTTTATTCGACGGAAAGAGTTTTGACGGCTGGCACACCTATTTGAAAGATACCATTTCTGATCAATGGCAGGTAAAAGACGGCACGATGTACTTCTCACCTGACCCGGAGAAAGATCCCGGGCTGAATAATCTTGTGACAGATAAAAAGTACGGCAGTTTTGTACTTTCCATGGAATGGAAGATTGCCGTTGATGGAAACAGTGGCGTTTTTTACGGGGTCTATGAAGATGAAAAATTTGTGGTACCCTATATGACGGCACCTGAAATTCAAATCAGGGATTATACAAGTGACCCCGATTTTAATGACATGAAACAAATGTCAGGGGCTGTTTTCGGACTTGTGGGCCCTGATAAGGATTATATGAACAAAGGAGGAGAATGGAATCATTTTTTGATCACAATAGATTACAATAAAAATATGGGTCAGGTCTCCTTGAACGGGAATGAGATAGTCAGTTATCCTTTGCGGGGGGAAGCATGGGAAGCCCTGGTTGATGATTCTAAATTTAAAGACTGGGAAGGTTTTGGAATTTATAACGAAGGACATATTGGCCTTCAGGATCACGGGCATGATGTGTGGTTCAGAAACTTGAAAATAAAGGAATTGAACTAAAAGATCAAGACTGCTGGTTGATCAACGGACATTTGTTCAAAGGCCTCGAAATCAGCAGTAATTCTAACTGGGAATCAAAGAATTTTGAAGATTAGTTAGTATATTTACGTTTTTTGACAAGATAAATTCGATATAAGGTTCATTCATTAGATAATTGATAAACTTTATTGTCTCTAAAGATTTGCTGGGTTCATTGATTATGGGCAATCACGAACCAGGTAAATGGATTTGTTATAAATCACCAATTTTCTATTTAACTAATTATTAAAACATTATGAGTAAAATTAAAAAAGAGAGTTCGATATCCCGCAGGGATTTTGTGAACAAAACACTGGCAGCTTCTGCCGCATTTACAATTGTTCCCTCGTTTGCGGTAAGCGGACTGGGGCATGTTGCTCCAAGCGACAAACTAAATATTGCCGGAATCGGAGTTGGTGGTATGGGGCTTGCAAATCTAAAAAACCTGACTTCACAGAACATAGTTGGTCTTTGTGACGTTGACTGGAAATATGCCAAAGGGGCTTTTGATATGTTTCCGAAGGCAAAAAAATACTGGGATTGGCGCAAAATGTATGATGAGATGGAGAATGAGATTGACGCTGTGGTCATCGCTACTGCAGATCACACACACGCCATTACCGCGGCTCATGCAATGACAATGGGAAAACACGTTTATCTTCAAAAGCCTTTGACACACTCGGTTTATGAATCCAGATTATTGACAAAACTGGCAGCCAAACATAAGGTTGCAACCCAAATGGGGAATCAGGGTGCCTCAGGTTCTGGAGTAGCAGAAACCTGTGAGATTCTCTGGAGCGGAGCCATTGGAGACGTTGTAAAGGTGGAATCGTTTACTGACCGTCCGATCTGGCCACAGGGGCTGAATACTCCGGAAAAAGGAGATTGGGTGCCAGACACTTTAAACTGGGATCTTTTTACCGGTCCGGCAAAAATGCGTCCTTTCAATGAAGTATACCATCCTTGGAACTGGAGAGGCTGGTGGGATTATGGCACAGGAGCCCTTGGAGACATGGCCTGTCATATTCTGCATCCTGTTTTCGAAGGACTTAAATTGGGTTATCCCACAAAAGCACAGGCGAGCTCTTCACTATTGTTGAATGACTCGGCACCGGTTGCCCAGGCTGCCAAACTGACTTTCCCCGAAAGAGGAAAAATTGGAAAAATCAAATTACCTGAAGTGGACATTCACTGGTACGATGGCGGAATCAAGCCTGAATTGCCAGACAACTGGCCGGCCGGTAAAAATCCGAACAAACAAGGTGGTGGTACCTTCTTCTATGGTACCAAGGATATTTTGCACACAGGATGTTATGGTGTAGAGCCTGAATTGTTATCAGGCAGGAAAATAGACGTTAAAAAGACCGAAAGAAGGGTTGAGGAAGAAATAGGCCTGGCCTGGAACAAAGGAGGCCATGAAATGGACTGGGTGAGGGCGTGTAAAGAAAGCCCGGAAAACAGGAAGCCTTGTACCTCTGATTTTGCAGAAGCAGGACCATTCAATGAAATGGTGGTGATGGGTGTTCTAGCCGTGCGTCTTCAGGACTTGAACAAGACCCTTGAGTGGGATGGTGAAAACATGAAGTTCACCAATATCGGGGCCAATGAGGAAATTCGCAATATTACCAAAGACGGATTCGAGATTCATGACGGACACCCAACCTTCAACAAGGAATACACGGATCCTATGAATGCGGTGGCGTATGCGGAGGAACTCGTCAAGCATACTTACAGGGATGGATGGAATTTACCTGACATGCCCAAATAGAAAAAGGCTTTAAAGTTTTTTAAAATGAATTGATCCTTAGAACATCAGAAAAGAATAACCAATGTTTTTCAGGTGCTGAGGATCAATTTCAAAAAAATATGCGAAACGAATATAAAAGAGAATTAATTTAACTTGAATAAATAATTTTAATTAACAGAAGATGAAAAAAAGAATATTGATAATGGCCATGGTTGTTGTGGCCATGACATTGATGAACAGTTGTAAAAATGCTGAGAAAAAGGAAGCTCCTGCAGCTGAAGCCGAAAAAGTGGAAGCAGTGGAGGAAGCAGCACCAAATACTTTGACCGAGGCAGAGAAAGCCGACGGTTGGGTATTGCTTTTTGATGGCAAGACACCTGAAGGTTGGAGAGGCTATAAAAAGGATTATTTTCCTTCTGCCTGGCAAATCCTTGATGGAACCATTTACATGATCGGATCAGGAAGAGGAGAGGCCGGAGACAAAGAAGGAGGAGATATCATTTATGACAAAGAGTTTCAGAATTTCACGCTCTCTTTAGAATGGAAGATTTCTGAAGGAGGTAATTCAGGTATCTTTTATTTAGGTCAGGAAGAAGAGGATTTCATATGGAAGACAGCTCCAGAAATGCAGGTTTTGGATAATGACAAGCATCCGGATGCCAAATTAGGCAAGGATGGAAACCGCCAGGCAGGATCATTGTATGACCTGATCCCGGCCAAGCCTCAGAATGCCAAACCGGTTGGAGAGTGGAACCAGGTGGAAATTACGGTTTATAAAGGTACAGTCGTTCACAAGCAAAATGGGGTGAATGTGGTTGAATATCACTTATGGACTCCCGAATGGAATGAATTGGTGGCAGGAAGCAAGTTCCCGGGATTAAACGAGAACTGGGCTGACGTTGCTTCTAAAGGCTATATCGGTTTGCAGGATCATGGGGATGACGTATGGTTCAGAAACATTAAGATCAAGGAGCTTTAGAAGCGATTCCTTAAGAAATCAAGATAAAAAAAACCTCTGCTTTTGCAGAGGTTTTTTATGTTAGGCCCATTCTTCTTTGTATTAAACATGTCTCAATCAACGAGTGGCATAAATATTTCTGCCCTCCAGCTGAGTTCATTACCACCCATGCTCGGGTTGTTAAAGAAGATTTCAAAGGGGGTGGGTTCCACCTCCAGCTTTTCATTTTTAGCATAATCCAATAAGGCGTACCAGGCACGGTCACTTGATATATAGTTGCCATTGTATACTGCCTTGATCGCTCGGCCTCCTTCAATTTCCCTGTACGAAATATAAGGGATTTCCGGCAGGGAATCCGGTTTTACAATGGGATAACAAAAATCATATTGTATCCTGTCATTTTTCTGATCCCATTCATTGATCACCACAACGGGCTTTCCATTCAGTTCCAAATCGTGTTCCACCAGCGAGTTTGACAAAAG
Organism: uncultured Flavobacteriaceae bacterium; assembly: GCA_965365165.1. Lineage (GTDB taxonomy): Bacteria > Bacteroidota > Bacteroidia > Flavobacteriales > Flavobacteriaceae > Lutimonas. Next base: position 205 of record CBDUAP010000079.1, on the reverse strand, counting down.
AGAATAGTTTTGCATCATTCCGCTTGCTTTTTCAATTTGTCTGCCTTCAAGGCTCACATACGCACAGAAAATGGGATCCGTTTCGGTGATTCCTTCAATGCTTCGGGTGAATCAAGGTAGGCGCTAACCACCCTCAATCCATCCTCACGTGCCTTGTCCCGGGCCTTGGATGTTTTCCATGACACCGGGCCTTCTTCCTTTTCCA
>CBDUAP010000078.1:0-12555 GCA_965365165.1 uncultured Flavobacteriaceae bacterium | reverse complement strand
AAATCCACAAGGCCCTGGGCTTATCAAAAAGAGACCTGTACGAACTGGCAAAAAATTCTTTTACCTATTCCCTCTTGAATGAAAATAAAAAGAAAGCCTATCTGGATGAACTGGAGTCCTATTATCTATCCCATAAATAAACTCAGCCCTCTATAGATGAATCGATGACTTTGATGGCTTCCTCAATGTGTTTTTGGGCCTTAAACTGACTATCATACATAAAAATGACTTCTCCCTTTTTATTGATGACATAAGTTACCCGGCCTGGGATCAAACCAAATACATTGCCTTTGACACCGAATAGTTTTCTGACCTTACCCTCTGTATCGGCCAACAGGGAAAAAGGTAAATTATATTTCTCTGAAAAGTTTTTATGGCTTTCTACGTCATCTGAACTGATTCCGATGACCTTGATGTTTTTATCGGTAAATTGTTCGTATGCGTCCCTGAAACTACACGCTTCTTTCGTGCATCCCGGGGTATCATCTTTTGGGTAGAAATAAATAACCATGGCGGTTTTTCCTATATAATCACTCATATCAAAATCTTCACCAAACTGGTCTAGCAAGGTAAATGAGGGAACCTTATCCCCTACGGTAATTGCAGATTGTGCTTTCATGTCAAACATAGATAATAAGGTCGCCAATGCGCCTGCTATTAATATAAAAATTAAACCCTTCTTTATCATGATTCTCCTGAATAGGTGACGTAATTTCTGGGGGTTTCATAAAGGGTAACCGTGAGATCGAGATCTTCAGGAATTTTGCTTCTGAGCTTCTGCCAGATCACGACAGAAATATTTTCTGCGGTAGGATTCAAGGATTTAAATTCCGGCACCTCCTCATTGAGGTTTTTGTGGTCAAACTGCTCCTCGATTTCATCTCGAATGAGTGTCTTTAAAACCTTCATGTCCATAACAAAACCCGTGTCTGGATGGATCATTCCCTTGACAGAAATTATCAGTTCATAATTATGGCCGTGATAGTTAGGATTGGCGCATTTACCGAATACTTCGGCGTTTCTTGCATCTGACCACTCATTATTAAATAATCTGTGCGCAGCATTGAAATGCGCTTTTCGGCTAACGGTTACTCTCATATTATAACAATCTATCTTGGTATTCCTTAAAAATAATCTTGAACCATTCTGTATAAAGCCACGGCTGCTCCAGAATATCTCTTTTAATATCTTCCATCGGCATCCATTTGAAAGATGCCACTTCAGCCGGATTGATCACCGGATCACCGTCATATTGACCCACCATGACATGATCGAGTTCATGCTCTGTCAATCCATTATCAAAGGGGGCTTTGTAAACAAAGGAAAATAACTCCTTCAGGCTGCAATCAAATCCCATCTCCTCCTGCAAGCGTCTTTTACCGGCCTCAAGGTTTGATTCACCGCTTCTTTGATGGCTGCAACAGGTATTTGTCCATAATCCGGGAGAATGGTACTTATCTAAAGCCCTTTGCTGCAGCATAAGCTCTCCTTTGGCATTGAACACAAACACTGAAAAGGCACGGTGTAGCACAGCTTTCTGATGGGCCTCCATTTTTTCCATAAGACCCAGTTGTTCATCATTTTCGTTTACCAAAATTACTTGTTCTTTCAAGTCGATATGTTTTTTACAAAGTTATTAATTTAAAACTTCTTATTAAAGGCCTTTGCATTTTTACATTTCAGGTAGTCATTAGAGGTCATGGAGAAGCCTTTTGGTCAATTTCTCACCCGGAATGATCTACAGATCTTAAGCAATCCCCTATCTTTGCCGGGAATGAATTTCATTAGATTTTATGAGACATTTTTTAATATTACTGTGTTTTACGCATACCTTCATGATATCTGGATGCAAAAAAGGAACAAGCCAAAAAGAGCTCATCAATCCGGAAAAAAGCCATCCAGCTCAGATGCCAAAGGCCAAGGAATTCGAAAAGGTTGCAAGACCAAAAGATTCTATCAACAATAAAAATGCCCTTGCCTTTTTAACAAAGTACGGTAAAGAGAATCAGGAAAAGATTGTATTGATCAAAACACGCCTCGGAAACATAAAGGTGCAATTATTCGAGGATACCCCTTTGCATCGTGCCAGTTTTATTTTCCTGACCAAAATGGGTTATTTTGACACCACCTGTTTTTACAGGGTTGTCCCTGATTTTATTATTCAGGGAGGCGAATCGGAGCGCCTGGACACCCAAAAATACAAGGCGCGGTATGAGCGCTATAAGATTCCCCCAGAATTCAGAAAAAACAGAAGGCATGATTACGGATCAATTGCTTTGGCGCGTGACTGGGTAAATAATCCCAATAAATACTCCACTGCCTTTGAATTTTACATCGTCCAAAACAGAAAAGGGGCACATCACCTCGATGATGAGCATACCGTCTTTGGTCAGGTCATTTCAGGATTTGACACCATCGATAAAATTGTTCAGCTTGAAGCGGGTAGCGATGAATGGCCCCTTGATGACGTCTTTATGAAGATAGAGGTGATCGAGTAGCAATCAATTTTTATGGGCCTCATCTTAGTATTTTATAAATATGATTTGCTGGCGCATATTATAAAATGGAAGCCTGTAAATAAATGGATCCCATATTATTCCCTTGGCATATTTTTGGCACAAAAATTGGTCCTATCAATTGTTTTTGTGCAGAGTTGACTTATCTTTGCAAACTAATTTTTAGAAATGAGCCTATTACAGGAAATTGACAGAAGAAGAACCTTTGGAATTATCTCCCACCCCGATGCAGGTAAAACGACACTGACTGAAAAGTTATTGCTTTTTGGTGGCGCTATCCAGGAAGCAGGTGCAGTAAAAAGTAACAAGATAAAAAAGGGAGCGACTTCAGATTTCATGGAAATAGAACGTCAGCGAGGGATTTCCGTAGCTACCTCTGTCCTGGCCTTCATTTATAAAGATAAGAAAATCAATATTCTGGATACGCCCGGGCACAAGGATTTTGCCGAAGATACTTTTCGCACACTTACAGCGGTTGACAGCGTAATTGTTGTCATCGATGTGGCTAAGGGTGTGGAAGAACAGACTGAAAAACTGGTAGAGGTTTGCAGAATGAGAAATATTCCAATGATTGTTTTCATCAATAAGCTGGACAGAGAAGGAAAAGATGCTTTTGACCTATTAGACGAAGTAGAGCAAAAACTGGGTTTGAGAGTGATTCCTTTGAGTTTTCCTATCGGAATGGGATATGATTTTAAAGGTATTTACAATATCTGGGACAAAAAACTGAATCTGTTTTCAGGAGACACCAAGCAAACCGTTTCTGAAGGAATCGAATTTACGGACCTGGAGGATCCCGAACTGGATCAGATCTTTGGAGAAAATGCAGCTGCCACTCTTCGAGAAGAACTGGAACTCATAAGCGAAGTATATCCTTCCTTTGACAAAGATGCCTATCTCAAAGGAGAACTCCAACCTGTTTTTTTCGGATCAGCCCTGAATAATTTTGGCGTCAAGGAGTTGCTTGACTGCTTCATCGAAATAGCACCCTCTCCACAGCCTAAAATGTCAGATACGCGATTGGTCGATTCAAGGGAAAAGCAATTTTCCGGTTTTGTATTTAAAATCCATGCAAATATGGACCCCAAACACCGTGATCGTTTGGCCTTTGTTAAAATTGTTTCAGGCGTGTTTAAAAGAAATACGAATTACCTTCACGTAAAACTCGGTAAGAAAATGAAATTTTCAAGCCCCAATGCGTTTTTTGCAGAAAAAAAGGAAATTGTTGAAGAATCCTTCCCGGGAGACATCGTGGGTTTGCATGATACAGGAAACTTTAAAATTGGAGACACGCTTACCGAAGGCGAGCTCATGGAATTCAAAGGTATCCCAAGTTTCTCACCCGAACATTTCAGGTATGTCAATAATTCAGATCCTATGAAGGCCAAACAACTGGCAAAAGGACTGGATCAACTAATGGACGAAGGTGTAGCACAATTGTTTACGCTTGATCTCAATAACAGAAAAGTGATAGGGACGGTTGGAGCCCTTCAGTTTGAAGTAATTCAATATCGCTTAGAGCATGAATACGGGGCCAGTTGTTCTTATGAAAATGTTAATGTGCACAAGGCTTGCTGGGTAGCCCCGGAAGACAAGAACAATGATCAATTCAAAGAATTCAAAAGGGTGAAGCAACGTTATCTCGCGAAAGATAAAAAGGGACGAATGGTTTTTCTGGCAGATTCTGCATTTACAGTGCAAATGACGCAGGAAAAATATCCTACCGTCAAACTACATTTTGTAAGTGAGTACAAATAATACTGCCCTTATATAAGATCTTAGCAATGGAATTCAACAGTCGATGCGCTTAACCGACACATTCCTTATTTCATTGTTCATGGGCAGGAATGACTTTTCGTTTCATTTCTATGAAATAGACCTTCGCATGACATTCAAATGATTTTAAACTCCCTAATATTCATTCAGCCATAAGGTTTTCATATTTGTGTGATTCAAATTCGGTACTTCATACTTTTAGTTTTAATTTTACAGTAATGATTTTAATTTTATTGATATGAAAGCATTGTTTATTGTTCTGCCATTTTTTATTGGCCTGACATCGAGTTGTGGTTCCTCTGCTGTCGTCACTGTAGATCAAAACCCTCACGCCAAAGCCCATCAGGATATGCATGTGGAATACAAAAAAGAAATCCTCAAAAAAACTGATAATCAAATCGATACCCTGGGAGAGGAGCCTTATGTGAAAATCATCGAATCGGACCATCCAAAAGCCAAATATGTACATGGAAAATGGCAAAAGGGCATCCGCTTTTTTGCTATGGGAGACGATCCATCATGGTCTTTTGAACTCGATAAGGACCATGTATTTCGTTTCAAATCAGATAAAGGACATTCATTGACTTCAGATTCTATGACACGTCTTACGCCCCGGGAGCCCAACGTGATCACCTACCTGGCTTCTGCCCCTCAGGGAGACCTGATGATTCGATTGACAAAAGAAAAATGTACGGATAGACTTACCGATGTTCCCATGGAATTCAAGGTATCTGCAGAATTAAAATTAGAGGGTGAATTGGTAGCAGAGACCTATGAAGGTTGCGGAGATTATGTTCCTGACCCAAGGCTGAACGGCAAATGGAAGATCATCAGGGCCGATACCCTTTTGATACAAAGTGATCAGTTTGAAAACAGGATCCCGGAACTCACCCTAGATGTTTATGACGGACTGGTATCTGGCAATGACGGCTGCAACAATTTTCGCGGTAGTTTGAGCTCTAGAGATCAGGAAATCATCTTTGGAATGATGGCAGGAACCCTGATGGCTTGTCCCCATATGGACTTGAGCTCTATGATCACTTCTTCATTTGTAAACAAAAAATTGAAATACAAATTTCAAAAAGACCTGATTCTAATCGATGACGAAAAGGAAGTTCTGGTCCTCAAAAGATTAGAATAATGTTTTAAATCTTGTCATCTTAAATCAATTATTTCTATATTTACGACAGTTATCATTTCAGGCCAAGACCATAAAAAATGAATTCAAAAATTATCGCGAATGGAATTTTAAGGGCGCTCGCTATTGTGTCGGGAATCGCGTTGGTTCTTTTTTTACTTTACAAAATACAAAGTGTAATCATCTACCTGGTTATTGCCACAATATTGTCATTGATCGCAAGACCGATTCTTGGCTTTATGACCCAAAAACTAAAGTTTCCCAATATATTTGCAACGGTCCTTACCATGTGTCTTTTCTTGTTAACCATCATGGGGATTATTTCAATGTTCATACCCCTGATCAAGGAACAGGGACACAACATTTCATTGCTGAACACAGACGAACTCAGGCGTAGAATTGTCAACCTGTTTCATGAGATTGACATTTATTTTTCGGCCAGGCGCATCAACATCTTCAGGGAACTGAAAAATATTGACCTGACTTCAAACATTGCCTCTATCCCAAGCTTACTAAATTCTTTAATGGGCGTGGTCGGCACGTTCAGCATGGGGTTATTCTCTGTCTTGTTTATCACCTTCTTTTTTTTGAAAGACAAAAACCTGTTGCACAATTTTTTCATTCTGGTCACCCCAAACAGAAATGAGCACAAAATGTTGAATTCCCTGAAAAAGATCAATGACCTGCTTTCCAGATATTTTATAGGACTGATCATTCAAATCTCCATTTTGTTCGCCATTTATTCAGTTACCCTTTTAATTTTTAATATTAAAAGTGCTGTGGTGATCGCATTCCTTTGCGCCCTTCTGAACCTGATCCCTTATTTAGGTCCTTTGATCGGAGGTATGCTCATGATATTACTGACGATGACCAGCAGTTTGGAATATGATTTTCAGACCCATATTCTACCCGTTACGCTCTATGTTTTATTCGGTTATATCATTGCACAATTAATCGATAATTTCTTCAGCCAGCCCGTCATATTTTCAAAAAGCGTTAAATCTCATCCACTTGAAATATTTTTGGTTATTGTCATCGGCGGTTTGCTTTTCGGAATTACAGGCATGATTTTCGCCGTACCACTTTACACGGTAATCAAGGTGATCCTGAAAGAATTCCTTTCAGAAAATCCTATCGTAAAATCCATTACCAAAGGATTCGATTAGTTTGAATAAAGATTTGTTACATAAAGATGTGCAATACTTTATTGATCACAATTTGAAAACAGATATCCCTGCAATGATTTTAAAAGGCTCTCCTTTTAAAGATTTGTCCATTCAACAACTTGCAGAACAAATCGTATCCAAATCAAAATGCAGGAACAAACTTCCCTCCTGGTTTGATGCCAAAAGAATTTATTACCCTAAACCAATAAGTATTGAACAAACCTCCTCCGAAGTTGCGGCTCAGTACAAGGCTGATCTGGTCTCAGGACGCTTAATGGTTGATGTTACGGGAGGATTTGGTGTTGATAGCTATTATTTTTCAAAAAAAATGGATCGCGTGATCCATTGTGAAATTGATCCTGAGCTGTCAGAAATCGCAGCGCATAATTTTCAGATCCTCAAGGCTAACAATATCAGCTGTCTGAAAGGGGATGGAATGGAATTTCTCAAAACTTCTTCTGATATTTTTGACTGGATTTATGTTGATCCTTCAAGACGAAATGACCATAAAGAAAAAGTGTTTCTTCTCGAAGACTGCATCCCTGATGTTCCGGGAAATCTGGATTTGCTCCTGGACAGATCCAAACGTATCATGCTTAAACTTTCACCCGTGTTAGACATACATGCGGCAATAAGAAGTTTAAAATTTGTTAAAGAGATCCATGTGATTGCCATGAGAAACGAGGTAAAAGAGCTGCTGATACTCATTGAAAAAGATAACAAAAAACAAATAATGATCAAAACCCTCAATATAGGAAAAGACGGTCAGGACTATTTCGAATCAATATACCGACAGGATGAGCCCTCTCCAATCTCATCGCCTCAGAAGTATCTCTATGAACCCAATACAGCCATTTTAAAAGCAGGTCTCTTTAATGAAGTATCAAAAGAATTAAATGTATTTAAATTACATAAAAACAGTCATTTATACACTTCAGAAAATTTAACTCCTTTTCCTGGAAGATCCTTCCTGATCATAGGGGTCTATAAATACAGCCCTAAGAAAATCAAAAAGAAACTGGCGCTGGAAAAGGCGAATATTACCATCCGGAATTTTCAGGAAACGGTTGCGCAGATAAGGAAAAGAACCGGAATAAAAGAAGGCGGTGAAGACTACCTCTTCTTTACAACCGATGCAGCCAATCGGGCCATTGTGATCCATTGCAAAAAAGTTTAAGCGTCTTCTGCCTTAAGACCCGAATATTTTATTAAATTTAATTCGATAATATTCAAAGCAAGCCCATGGCCAATAAAAACATACGATCACTTTCTTCACGAAAAGGACTTGAGGATAATCTATTTGAGAGAATTTCGGATTTATCGCGCAAAAATGCGAGTGAAGAGGATTTCCATGAATTGTCAAGGCAATTTATGATTGACGATTCAGTGGTCTTTGGCACTGCTTCCTTTTACGACTTTATAAAACCGGAAGGCAGATCGAAAAAAATAAGGGTATGTAATGGAACGGCCTGTATGGTGGCTCAATCACAGGATCATACTTTGGATGTGGTCTCCCGGCATTTTTCATCAGACGAAATTGGTGAAGTGGCCTGCGTGGGTAGATGCCATTCTAACGGAGCGATCATGTTTGAGGATAATACCTATTCCATTGATTCCGAAAATAATTTAAAAAAGGTTCTTGAAGTAACCGCAGACCCTGAATTATCGAAAAACAAATACAGCATCGGCTGTAACACTACCCCAATCCTTACATCAGAAATAAAGGATGTAAAAGCATTCTTTGGGCTTGCCAGTCATTTTACAGCTAAAAAAGAGGAGTTCATTCAAGAGCTAAAGATCTCAAATTTAAGAGGTCGGGGCGGAGCTGGCTTTCCTTTTTGGTTCAAGCTGGATGCCGTTGCCAAAGAGGCCAACGGACAAAAATACATTGTATGCAATGCCGATGAAGGAGATCCAGGAGCCTATAGCGACATGTACCTGATGGAGCACCAGCCCTTTAAAGTTTTATTCGGAATGTATGCTTCCGGAATTTGTGCGGGTGCCGATACGGGAGTATTGTACATCAGGGGTGAATATCCGGATTCTGTAAGGTCGGTTCACAGGGCCATTGAATTTTTAAATGAAAATGAATTGCTTTCTGGATTTAAATTCAAGATCATCAAAGGTCAGGGAAGTTACGTATGCGGAGAAGAAACTGCCTTGCTAAATTCTATTGAAGGGCTTCGGCCTGAAGTAAGGGTCAGGCCACCATATCCTGCTCAATACGGACTGTTTGGAAAACCCACAGTTTTGAGCAATGTAGAGACTTTTGCCAACATCCACTGGATTCTTGACCAGGGTGGTAAGGCTTTTGCAGCACTGGGGACTGCCCAATCTACCGGAACGAAACTGGTGTCACTTGACAGTTTTTTTAAACAACCCGGAATTTTTGAAATTGAAATGGGCACCCCGCTTTCTGAAGTTTTTGAAAAATTCGGAAAAGGAAACACCACTGAAATAAAAGCATTTCAAATAGGTGGACCCCTGGGCGGAATCGTACCCGTTGATAAAATAAAGGACCTGTATCTGGACTTCGAATCCTTGCAAGAAGGTGGATTTTTGCTGGGTCATGCAAGTGTGGTATCCATCCCCCGCTCCTTTCCTATGATTCGTTTTCTAGAACACCTTCTGGAGTTTACAGCGGAAGAAAGCTGTGGTAAATGTTATCCTTGCCGTATCGGATCATACCGGGGCTTTGAATTATTACAAAAGGCGCAGAAAGAAAGCTACAAAATAGACCCTCAATTATTCAAGGACCTCATAGAGACGCTCGAAACAGGATCCTTGTGTGCTTTGGGCGGAGGAGTACCCCTGCCCCTAAAAAATGCCCTCTTTTATTTTGATGAGGAACTTAAAGTTTATTTTCAATCCCAATAACGAGACATGAGAGTATATTTAAACGATGTTGCCCATGAGGCCAAAGACAATGAAACGATTCTCCAATTTGTTCGGCGCGTTGATATGGAAAACCCAATTCCAACAATGTGTCAGGATGACCGCCTGGACAACTTCGGATCATGCAGGGTTTGCTCAGTCGAAGTAGCCAGATCAAGAGACGGAGCATCGAAAGTAATGGCCTCCTGCCATACACCGGTGTTTGAAAATGCTCATATTTATCATCATACAGACAGGATCAAACGCCTTAGAAAGAATATTGTTGAATTGATCCTAACAGATTATCCTTCAGACAAAGTATTTCCGGAACCGGGCAAAAAGCCTACAGAATTTCATAAAACCATTGCTGAGATCGGTATTCCGAATATCAGATACCCCAAAGGGAAAAACTCCCTTTCTGTTAAAAAAGATAATTCGCACCCTTACATAAAATCGGACCTGTCTCAATGCATCAATTGCTACAGATGCGTTCGGGCATGTGAAGAAATACAGGGGGAAATGATTTTGGGAATGAGCGGAAGGGGGTTTGCCACCAGAATTATTAAAGGATTTGACACAAATTTTGATCTTTCAGCCTGCGTCTCTTGCGGGGCCTGTGTTCAAACCTGCCCTACTGAGGCTCTGACAGATAAATTTGAAACGAAAACACTGTTACCGGATGAAATAACAAGAACAACCTGCACCTATTGTGGTGTTGGATGCCAGCTCGAGGTTTCTGTCATCAATGGTAAAATTAAAGGGATACAGGCACCGGATTCAGCCGAAGTGAATGAAGGTCATACTTGCTTAAAAGGCAGGTTCGCCTTCCAGTTCTATAATCATCCGGATCGCTTAACTGATCCGCTTATCAAAAAAAATGGCAAATTTGAAGTCGTTTCCTGGGAAGAAGCCTATGATTTTATGACTCAAAAATTGCTGCAAGTTAAAAAGGAATATGGCGCTGACGCCATTGGCTGCATATCGTCATCCAGAGCAACGAATGAAGAAAATTACCTGATGCAAAAAATGACGCGCGTGGCGTTGAATACAAATAATATTGACGGTTGTGCGCGCGTATGTCATGCGCCAACGGCTTTTGGAATGCAAAAGGCATTTGGCACAGGAGCCGCCACAAATTCAATCATTGACCTTAAGGAAACGGACTGCATATTTCTATTTGGAGCAAATCCCACCGAAGCGCATCCTGTGACCGGAGCAAGGATTAAGCAACTATTTATGCAGGGCATCACCAGCATCGTTGTTGATCCGGTAAAGACGAGTCTTGCCAAGCTTGCTCAATATCACTTGCAACTCAGACCCGGAACCAATGTCGCGCTGCTCAACATGATGGCGCATTACATCATTAAGGAAGACCTTGTAAAAAAGGAATTCATCAGCAAATTTACCGAACAATATGAAGCCTTCAAAGTACATGTACTTTCTCTCGACATGGAAGAGCTGGAAACCCTCACAAGTGTCTCCAAAGATTTGGTCAAGGCTGCTGCGCTGGCTTATGCCAAAGCTGATAATGCCATGGAATTTCACGGACTGGGCGTGACTGAACATTTTCAGGGCAGCAAAACAGTAATGCTCCTCTCCAATATCGCCATGATGACCGGGAATATAGGCCGGCCGGGTGTCGGATTGAACCCCCTGCGAGGGCAAAACAATGTTCAGGGTGCGGCTGATATGGGAGTACAACCCCATCAGGGTGCCGGTTACATGGATGTGAACGACAAGGCAATACAACAATACTATGCTGAGAAATACGGTATCCCCCACATGCCGGACAAGGAAGGATTAAAAATTCCTGAAATGCTTGACGCCGCCATCAATGGCAAGTTCAAGGCACTATGGATCATGGGTGAAGATACCCTGATGACAGACCCCAACACCTTGCACATAAGAAAGGCCATGGAACAACTGGACATTATGATCGTTCAGGAACTCTTCATGTCAGCTACCGCAGAAATGGCGGATGTAGTGCTGCCGGCCTGCTCCTATTTTGAAAAAAACGGAACCTTTACCAATGGTGAAAGACGTGTCCAAAGAGTGAACCAAGTTGTCGACCCGATCGGAAACTGCAAATCTGACGGGCAAATCATCATAGACATGATGTACAAACTCGGCTATTCCCAGCCAACAGGCAGCATATACGATGCCGAGAAAATTCTCGATGAAATTGCCGATGTGATCCCGTTTATGAGAGGGATTTCCTGGGAAAGATTGGGCCAAAACGGATTACAATGGCCGGTTCTGGAAGATGGTACTGACACACGTATCCTTCATAAGGACGGAAATTTCAAAAAGGGAAAAGGAGTTTTCCACCACTTTGATTTTGAGGAAACACCCGAGTTGGTTGAACATAGAAAAAAATATCCTTTTATATTGACCACGGCCCGACAACTGGAACATTACAATGCCGGAACCATGACGCGAAGAACTGACAATCAGGAAATTTCTCCAATGGATTATCTCGAGATCAACCCTCTTGACGCAGCTGAAAAAGAAATAGGCGCGAACGATACAGTAAGAATTTTTTCTGACCGCGGAAGTGTTAACATTCCTGTAAAACTGACCTATCTGGTAAAACCAGGGGTTGTCAGAACAACTTTTCACCAACCTGAAGTATTTATCAATATGATCACGGGTAATGTTGGTGATGAATATACCCTGACCCCTGAATATAAAGTTGTTGCTGTTGATTTTGAGAAAATTTAAAATATTCTTCCGGCAGGCAAAAAAATTTCACAGCTTTGAATTAAGCTGAAAATACTAAACGTCCAAAACGAGACCGTCATAGGCAAGAAAAACATTTGGTGGCAATATCCTGGAAACCTTGCGATGAAAACCCAATCTGTGGCTTATGTGCGTTATATAAGCCTTTTTGGGTTTGATACTTTCGATAAATTCAAGTGCTTCCTCTAAATTAAAATGAGTGTTATGCGGTTCAATTCGTAAGGCGTTTACAATGAGTAGATCCAGGTCTTTTAATTTGGCCTTTTCTGTATCCACTATTGTTTTTGCATCAGTAATATAGGCGAAATGATCGATGCGGAATCCAAATATTTTCAAATTGCCGTGC
>CBDUAP010000077.1:0-12806 GCA_965365165.1 uncultured Flavobacteriaceae bacterium | reverse complement strand
AAACCCTCAAAAGGCTTAAGATACTTTTTTCCGGTTTTTGACTGGGCACTGTAAAGCCTGGATTCATTTGTGACTCTCGGAACGATCAACCCGGGATCAAAAGCAGTATAATATCTTGTCATAAAATCCGGATAGGGCAAATAGACAACCGTAATGAAGGTCCCTTTAAATGTTTCTGGGAAATTCAAGCGCAGTTTGGCGTTTGAAAAGTCAACCTCGTACTGGTCAGTTCCAATCCTGGTTTGACCCGCATCATAAACTTCAAAGAAATTTGGATTTATGCTTGTACTGTCGACCTGAATGGTATCCCCGCTTACTTTAATTTTCTTAACAACCGAGCCCCTGGGATGCGTTTGACCCCTAACCAGCATACTTAAAAGCAAGGTCAGCAATACTAAAAATCTTTTTATGAATGCGTGTGTCATTTCAACAAAATCATCAGTAAATTAGGATCCTAAATTGTTCAGAACAAGGAAGTCTGTTTCGGCGGGTTTTCATGCTCCAGCAACCATTTCTTTCGCCAAAGTCCTCCTGCATATCCCGTTAATGATCCATCCGTTCCTATTACCCTGTGACAAGGAATAATGATCCAGATCGGATTCTTTCCATTGGCTGAGGCAACGGCTCTGATCGCCTTTTCGTTCCCTAATTTCACGGACTGTTTCAGGTAAGTAGACGTTTTTCCAAATGGGATTTTTTGCAATTCCCGCCAAACTTCTTGCTGGAAAGGAGTACCCTCTGGTTTTAGTTTTATGGAAAAGCTTGTTCTGCTCCCCTGAAAATATTGCCGCAATTGCTTGGCGCATTCCAATAAGGCATCAGGGATTTCCCTGAAAGTATCTTGTTTTTGATCACTTACCGATATCGAAACTATTCCTTCATCATCACCCACTATTTCAGCTGTTCCTAAAGGTGTATCTACGAATGCACGCTCATAAATTTTCATGTCTCTGTCATTACACTCCAAATATTTCCCTGGAGTTAAGGGTTGTAATTCGGGCAATCTGCTCTGGAGACATTTGATAAATATCCACCAATTTGTCAAGTATGTTCAAAAGATAGCTGCTTTCATTCCGCTTTCCCCGAAAAGGAACCGGGGCAAGATAAGGCGCATCGGTTTCCAAAACAATATGTTCCAAAGGGATCTTATGCAGAAATTGATCGAGACCTCCATTCTTGAAAGTAACCACTCCTCCAATACCCAGTTTAAAACCGTAATCCAAAATTTTTTCAGCCTGTTGCTCATCCCCGGTAAAACAATGAAAAATCCCCGACAAATCATCATCACACAACTGGTCCATGATTTCAAAGATTTCATTGAAGGCGTCCCTGCAGTGAATAACAATGGGCAGCTTTTTTTTCTTGGCCAGGTTTATCTGAAATTCAAAGGCCTCCTGCTGCTGACTCAAAAAAGATTTATCCCAGTAAAGATCGATCCCGATCTCTCCGACGGCATAACAGTTGTGAGCATCAAGAAAGTTCTGAACGATGATGAGTTCGTCTTTATAATTTTCCTTGACATGGGTGGGGTGCAAACCTGCCATTAAAAACACATGACCGGGGAAAGCCTTTTCCAGATGAAGCATTTTGTCGTAATAAGTTGAATCAATGGCAGGAACAAAAAACCTGCTAACTCCCATTTTAATTGCTTTTTGAATCATGTTTTCCCTGTCATGATCAAACTGCTCTGCGTAAAGGTGGGTATGGGTATCCGTTATTATCATAGGACAAATATACTGGAACACCATTAAATAGAACGACCCGATTTTATATTTTAAAATAATTTGGGGGTAATTCTATTGTTAATGTCCAAAAGAAGTGTATCAAGGCTTTAACAAGTAGAAAAAATCATTTATTTTTGATGTTTAACCAAGCGTATAAACCCTCCAAACCATGAAAATTTATCACAATTCCAGATGCAGTAAGAGCAGACAGGGGCTTCAACTTTTAAAGGAAGCCGGCGCCAGCCCTGAAATAATAGATTATATTAAAAATCCGCTCACGACTGTAGAAATAAAAGAAATACTGACAAAACTGAAGATACCGGCCATAAATTTAGTCCGGAAAAACGAAGCCATATGGAAAGAAAAGTATAAAGGAAAAGAACTCAGTGAAGATGAAATCATCAAAGCAATGTCTGACTATCCGAAATTGATCGAAAGACCCATTGTGGTAGACGGAAATAAAGCCGTTATCGGGAGGCCACCGGAAAAAATAAATTCTCTTTTTTAAACAAACTGTTGATCACAGAAAATACCCCTAAACCACTATTTTTTAAGAATTTTTAATAAGCTATTTTTATCCATTATTCATTTTTGAAATGAAATTAATAAGCATCCTGATCATAGGTCTCCTCTCCTTCAGCTTATTAGGTCAGGAATCTGTTGAACAACATAGAGTATCCGGCAATGTCAAAGACGCCGACACCCATTCGCCGTTACAATTTGTTACTGTAACGCTTCAGGACATCAATACCCAGGAATTAACAGGAGATGTTACCGATAAGGAAGGTTATTTTGAACTTTCCGTCCCGAATGGTCAATACTACTGCATTGTCGAATCGCTTTCTTTTCAGCCTTTTATCATTCAAATTCTCACGGTGAATCAGGAAATGGAAATGGGTATCATAGAACTGGAGCAGCACACAGAAAAACTAAAGGAGATAGAGTTGGTTGCCCAGTCGAACCTGATAGAACATGAGCAAGCCAAAAAAATATACAATGCATCAAAAGATATATCAAATATAGGAGGCAATGCCATTACAGTTTTGGAAAACACCCCTTCGGTAAGGATCAACGAACAGGGAACAATAACCATTAACGGCAATCCGGCACTTGTTCTTGTTGATGGTAAACCCTATGGGGGGCAACGTAACAATGCAGATATACTAAGTGTTATCCCGGCCAGTACGATTAATAAGGTTGAACTCATTCAACAGTCTGTCAAATATGGTGCTGAAGGAAGTGGTGGTATCTTGAACATCATACTTAAAAAAAGGAATACAGATGGATACAATGGATCCATAGAAGCTCATGCAGGAACTCCCGACAACGATGGTGCCTCTGCCTTTGTCAATTATAAAACGGAAAAGGTCAATATGTTCTCAACCCTGAGTTTTAACCATAAAGTAACTATAAAAGACACGGAAATCGAACAGATTTTTTTAGATGATCGCCAGAGACCCACAGGTAATTTTGACCAGGAACGTTCTGATTACAGACAACGTAACAGTTTTCTTTTCAGCATCGGAAGTGATTTTTATCTGGACGAAAACAATACCCTGACATCGTCGCTGCTCTATACAAGTTCCAATAAGAATTATGATTCAGAACTGTTTCTGAACGACTACAGGCCAATTGAGGAACTAATAAGGTCATCTGTCAGGGATGTCGATAACAATTCAGACGAAGCATTTTTAGAGGCTTATCTTCAGTACACAACCAAATTCAAAAAAGAGGGACATCAACTTTCCGGGGATTTTAAATATGACAACAGTATTTCTGATAACAATACAGAAATCCTAAATACTGAAACCTATCCCGGAGAAGAAACCTTAAATCAAAGATATACCAAGGATGAAAGTGTTGATCATTTTTATTTCAAAGTAGATTATGTACTCCCCCTAAAAAACAATGCCAGTTTCGAAGCAGGCCATAAGTCCGGTTTCAGAAATTACCAGAATGATTTCAATTCCAGTAATCTGAATCCCTCCACTTTGCAATATCAAACCATTAATGAATTTAAAAGCATCATTGATTATAAAGAAGCGATCTATGCCTTTTATGCGAATTACAGCAAAGAATTTGAGAGGCTCAGTTTTTCACTTGGTTTGCGATTGGAGATGACAAAAACCGAAATTGGTGAAAAATTGACTGGTGAGAATTTTACCAATGATTACAACGACATTTTTCCTCAGGCCCTTATAACTTATGAATTGGAGGGTGACAACCTAATTTCTTTGGGTTATGCCAAATACATCGACCGGCCCACAATTTCTGAGCTAAATCCTTTTAACTCCTTTACGGATGAAAGATTCATCCTGACAGGAAATCCATTTTTACAACCCTATTACACCAATTATTTTTACCTTGAACATTATCATTCCTTCGAAAAATTATCGTTGAATTCAATCCTGTTCTATTCCAATTCAACAGACAGAATCCTGAATGTCTTGGAAAACACCGGGAACCAAACTGGTGACGGCTTTGACATATACAGAAGGTTACCCATAAACAACGGTACCCTTGACTTTGCCGGACTTGAATTGTCGCTTACCTATAACCCGATCAAAAAAATAAGGCTTTATGGGGTCTTGAGCCCTTATTATGCAGTTCTTTCAGAGACCCTGAACAATGCTTATGATTATACGAATTGGGTATTTTATGGTAATTTTCGATTTCTGTACAGGATCACTGACACCTTCAGATTCAATATTGACTATGTGTACCAAACAACACAAAAAACAGCAATCACTGAATTAAAACCCATCCAGTATACCAACGCAACGATAAGCAAAAATTTTTTAGAAGGAAAAGTGAACCTCAGTTTTAAGGTGAATGACATCTTTTACACGAGAAAGTCTGATTTTTATTCCCTTGAAGCCAATACAATCACCAACAGGCAATTTATATTTGACACGCAATACCTTTTGTCATTTTCATACAGGTTCAACCAGGGCAGCAAGCGGAATTCCCATAACAGGGCCAATGACATTGACAAGGATATTTTTGAAGTTGAAGATGAGCTGAAATAAAAAAAGCTTGTTCAAAACAAGCTTTTTTAAAATATTAATGTCTCCTTAGGAAGCAGATTTTTTAGCTTCCTTTTTTAATTTTCGGTTTTCCATAAGATTTCCAAACAACCAATAAGGCACCACAAAAGTGAGCAAAAAAATCAACATCCAAAATCCCATTGTAAAAATGGTTAGAAAAACTAAAAATCCTAAAAATTGGCCAATTTCCATATTCGTTTATTATTGTTTTTGAATCTGAGCCAAAAATACTATATATTTTTAAAATGACAATTTATTCGCCAAGTATTTTACATTTAGGAATTAACAAATGTTTAACAAGTGCTGATTTAAACTTAAGATTACCTTGCGGGTCTTAAAATTGACGCTTTAAATAATCATATGAAAATATCAAGTTTGTTCGCTTTTCTGTTGCTCCTTCCTTTTTTAGTTTTTGGACAAAACAGGCAAAGACCAGGTGGTAATGCAAACCAGCAGAAAGAAATGTTCGAGCTTCGCGGTGAGGTACACGAGAAAGCAGCCAACATCCCTCTTGAATTTGCAACCATTATTGTGAAACAGGTTAAAGGGGACAAGGTTTTTGGTGGAATGACCAATGCAAAAGGAAAATTTTCTTTTGAAGTGCCTCAGGGACGGTATCATATCAGTTTTGAATTCATATCTTTTAAGACAATTACATTGGAAGATGTTTTGGTCAATGAAAACAAGAATTTGGGTGAGATTTTTTTGGAGGAAGATGCTGAAACCCTTGATGAGGTGGAATTGATCGCGGAAAAAAGTACCATGGAGGTAAAACTGGATAAAAAGATTTACAATGTGGGAAAAGACATGACCGTTAAAGGGGGTACCGCGAGCGATGTTCTGGACAACGTGCCTTCCGTTACAGTTGATGCAGATGGTGCAGTGAGTTTACGGGGCAATGAAAACGTCAGGATCCTGATCAACGGAAAACCAAGTGGATTGGTTGGGCTGAACGACACAGAAGCACTGAGGCAGTTTCCTGCAGATGCCATCGCAAAAGTAGAAGTCATAACAAGCCCATCAGCACGATATGATGCCGAAGGTACAGCCGGTATCCTAAACATCATTTTAAGACGGGACAAGCTTCAGGGTCTGAACGGGGTGGGAACGGTAAACCTTGGTTATCCAGAGCAATACGGCTTTTCAACAAGTGTGAATTACAGGGTGAAAGATGTGAATTTCTTCACTAATATTGGGTATTCAGACAGAGAAGGTCCGGGAAATGCCAGTTATGAAACCACCTATTTTTCTCCTCAGGCGACCTATCCGTTTACGGATCAAAGAATTGATTACAACAGGAGCAGGAAAAATCTGAATGCGAATATAGGTATGGAATATTACCTTGCCAAAAATACCTCAATCACCGGTAGTTTTTTATACAGAGATTCCAAAAGAGACAACTTATCAGAAAATCTGACTGATGCTTTTGACGGTTTTGACGATTTGGTGAACACCACTTATCGGGAAGAAAGTGAGGAATCGAAAGAAAACGTATTTCAATATGATCTTAATTTTTTGCACAAATTCAAAAAGGAGGGACATCAGATAGACCTTGATCTTCAATATCAGAATAACGATCAAACAGAATCCAGTCTGATCACAAATGAAGAGACTTTTCCCTCATCGATTGAACTTTTGTCTCAAAAGGTCTATTCTGAGGAAACGCAAAACAGGTTTTTAATCCAAAGTGATTATGTACTTCCTATAGGAGAAAATCAACAGTTGGAACTGGGTATAAGAATCAATGGAAATGACCGTGACACTGATTATATATTTTATGATGAAAATGAACAGGGAGATTTTATAGTAAACGACAGTCTTACAAATTTATTCCTTTACGATGAAGTGATCTCTGCCGTTTATGGACAGTACGGCAAGAAATTTGGTAAGTTCTCAGCACTTCTCGGACTCAGAATCGAAGCCACGGACATTGACATACAATCGATAGGAAAAGAAATTGATTCGGTCAATAACAAGTACTATGTAAATCCTTTTCCGACTGCGAATCTGGTTTATGAATTCAATGAAAACGAGAATGTAACCCTGGGCTACAACAGTCGCATCAGACGTCCGAGATCCTATTTTATCAATCCGTTTCCTTCCCAGTCGAGCCAGACAAACATTTTTCAGGGCAATCCTGATCTTGACCCTTCCATTTCTCATGGTATGGACCTGGGTTATTACAGAAGATGGCAAAAGGTTACTTTTAATTCTTCTATTTACTTCAGTCGTGCCACGGATATTTTTCAGTTCATCAGCTCCGATACGGGAGAAACAACTGATGCAGGGATTCCCATCATCAGAAGAACGCCCATAAACCTCAACACCGAAGATCGGTACGGCATGGAATTTTCGGCGAACTACACCCCTAAAAAAAACTGGAGGTTCGGTTTCAGTTTTAATTATTACAATTCTACGATTGACGGAGAATACGAAGGTGTTGACTTCGGCACAGAATTCAACAGCTGGTTTGCAAGGGGTAGTTCCAAATTAACCCTGCCAGCCAAAATTGACTGGCAAACAACCTTGATGTTCAGGGGTCCGCGCCAGAATTCCCAAACCCAATCTGAGGCAATGTTTTCGACCAACATGGCTTTTAGCAAAGATCTTTTAAAAGGAAACGGTACTTTGGTTTTAAACGTGGATGACCTGTTTAACAGCAGAAAGCGTGTGTCAAATACCCTAACAGAAACTTTTGAACAGGACAGCTCTTTTCAATGGAGGCAAAGACAGGTCAGGCTTTCCTTTACCTACAGGTTCAATCAGAAAAAAGGGCGTCAGCGGCAGAGATCACCGGGAGGAGGCGATGATGAAATGAATTTCGGGTCCTGATCTTGACACATGGCTCAAGAGCCTATAAATTAATACTTTATTTGACCAAATTTAAAGGGTTTTACAAATCCTTTTTGCCTGCTATTTTGTATCTTTGGTATGGATATTTACAACTAAAAATTTACAAATGAAATACAGAATAGAGCATGACACCATTGGCGAAGTAAAAGTACCTGCCGACAAGTTCTGGGGTGCTCAGACGGAAAGATCAAGAAATAATTTTAAGATCGGAGCCGAAGCATCAATGCCAACAGAGATCATTGAAGGATTTGCTTACCTCAAAAAAGCTGCAGCCTATACAAATCATGATCTTGGAGTGCTGAGTGAAGAAAAAAGAGATGCCATAGCAGCAGTTTGCGATGAAATACTGGAAGGGAAATTAATGGATCAGTTTCCATTGGTGATCTGGCAAACTGGCTCCGGGACTCAAAGCAACATGAACTGCAACGAAGTTATAGCCAACAAGGCTCATGTAAACCAGGGAGGCAACCTGGAGGAATCGGATCGCTTCATCCACCCTAACGATGACGTCAATAAATCACAATCTTCAAATGACACCTTCCCTACAGGAATGCATATTGCGATTTACAAAAAGATCGTTGAGGTAACCTTACCTGGAGTGAAGAAATTGAGAAACACCTTACAAGAAAAGTCCCTGGAATTCGCAAATGTTGTGAAAATTGGAAGAACACATCTTATGGACGCCACCCCGCTAACCCTTGGACAGGAATTTTCAGGATATGTTTCGCAACTGGATCATGGTGTAAAAGCATTACAGAACACCCTTGAGCACCTTTCTGAATTGGCCCTGGGAGGAACGGCAGTGGGAACAGGTATCAATACACCTGAAGGATATTCAGAACTGGTGGCCGACTATATTGCCAAGTTCACCAACTTACCCTTTGTCACCGCAGAGAACAAATTCGAAGCCCTTGCTGCCCATGATGCTGTTGTTGAAACTCATGGGGCCTTAAAACAGCTGGCTGTTTCGTTGATGAAAATTGCAAATGACATCAGAATGCTCGCTTCCGGACCTAGAAGTGGCATTGGTGAGATCATTATCCCGGCCAATGAGCCCGGGTCTTCAATTATGCCAGGTAAAGTGAATCCGACACAGGCTGAGGCCATAACCATGGTCTGTGCGCAGGTCATGGGAAATGATGTCGCTGTTACCGTTGGAGGAATGAACGGTCATTATGAACTCAACGTGTTTAAACCGGTTATGGCGGCTAATGCGCTTCAATCGGCTCAATTGATAGGAGATGCCTGTGTGTCTTTTAACGACAACTGTGCCATTGGCATTGAACCTAATTATGAAAAAATCAAACAATTGCTAAACAACTCACTGATGCTTGTAACCGCTTTGAATACCAAAATCGGTTATGAAAATTCAGCGAAAATAGCAAAGACGGCCCATAAAAATGGAACAACACTGAAAGAAGAAGCGGTCAATCTCGGTTTTTTGACCGAAGAAGAATTTGACCAATGGGTCCGGCCTGAAGATATGGTTGGAAGCTTAAAAGTATAAAATCTGTTTACTGTTAGACCGGGATTCTATTTTATCCCTTTCTGACGGTTGTAAATTAAACACTTGCTGGTCTATGTGCAATCAATTCAATAAAAAATTTCTGGATGAAGCCTCTGAATGGATGACAAATGACGGTGATCATAACGCTCCTGCCCATGCTGATTTCATGGACGAGGCGATTAAAAAAGCCGTATCTGGAGTATTGAATAATAACGGAGGTCCATTTGGTTGTGTGATCGTTAAGGAAGGTAAAATAATAGGATCAGGTAACAATAAAGTAACCTCTACCAATGATCCCACTGCCCATGCCGAAATTATTGCCATTCGAGAAGCCTGTAAAAACCTGAATTCATTTCAACTGGAAGATTGCATTGTGTACACAAGCTGTGAACCTTGTCCTATGTGCCTGGGTGCCATTTATTGGGCAAGACCGAAAAAAGTATATTACGGATGCAACAAGGCTGACGCCGCTAAAATAGGTTTCGACGATGCTTTTATTTATAAGGAGTTGAACCTGGACAACAATAGACGGAGTATTCCATTTGAACAAATAGACAGAAAAAAAGCATTGAATGCCTTTAAGGCATGGGAAGATAAAGAAGATAAGATAGAGTATTAATTTAAATTCATTATTATGCGTAAAGTTGGTATATGGATTGATCAGAAAGAGGCTCATATTATTACCTTATCAGAGAGTAAAGTTTATTCAAAAACCATCTATTCAGATATTGATACCAGAATAAGGGTTGATGGTGAGAAAAAACAATTTGGAAGATTTGGTGATCAGTTTTTGGTTGATGAAAAAGGAAAGAAAAATCGAATTGAAGAGTATACCCAAAGGTACCTGATGGGTATTTTAAAGGAATTAAAAAATGCCGATGAGATAGTGCTGTTCGGGCCGGCACAAACAAAAAGTAAACTGGAGAAGGTTATTTTAAATAACCCCGGGGTGGCACCAAAACTAAAGGCAGTTAAAATTTCTGACAACATGACCCACAATCAGAAAATTGCCTATGTGAAAGATTTTTATAAAAGCAGTAAATCATAGGCCCCTGCTCAGAAGCCTGATTCTGTTGTAATATTCCTCATATTCCTTTTCAGCCAATTTTTGGGCCTTGCTGCTGAATATTGGTATTTGATCATGATTTTCTTTGCCCGGTACTTTCGGGTTTTCTGTCCTGTCATTTTTCATTTCAACGCAATTTTTTTCTTAATAAACGCTATAATCCCATTATTTATTATAAATCCTCTGGGAATGAAGGATCTTATTGAAGAAAGAAAGTAGATTAGAAACAAGCCGTATTTAATTATTTTTTAATTACTTATACCCACTTTGTGTGAAAAAAATGATCGTCGGAACTGTCATTACGCTGGTAAGTATGCGCACCAAAAAAATCTCTCTGAGCCTGAATCAAATTAGCGGGTAATTTATTTGTGGTCATATCTACCCAGTAATAATAAGCACTGCTGAAGCAATGCAGGGAAACCCTCTGTTCAAGCCCGTAGGTCAGTACCTTTGGCAGGGCATTTTCATTTTTGATCAAAATATCAGTCATTTGAGGCATATCCATGAGGTCTGCCTGTTGCTTAAAGCAGTCATGAAGCACATTCATCAAATCAGATTTTATGATGCAGCCATTGGACCATATTCTGGCTATTTCAGAAAAATTGAGTTGCCAACCGTAGGTTTTTGAGGCCAGCTCCATCAATTGAAACCCTTGCTGGTGGTTGATTACCCTTGCAAAATAATAAGCCTTTCTCAAATCAGAAGGATCAAGTGATCTTGTTTTATCAAGAGAGGGAACCGCAAATTTTGAATATTTTTCCCTTCGCTCCTTAAAAGCAGATATATATCTTGCAAAAACGGCTTCAGACATCATTGTACTCGGTACTCCCAAATCAAGGGCCGCTTGTGAAGACCAGGAACCTGTCCCTTTATTTCCAGCCTTGTCCAGAATCAGATCTAGCAGGTATGCATCTCCTTCCTTCTTTCTTAGAATTTTTATGGTGATGCCCAGCAGGTAACTGGATGACTCACCCTGGTTCCAATCTTCCAGGGTCCTGGCCATATCCTCATATGACATAGTGATTGTCAACAGCCCATAGACCTCCGCCAACAACTGCATTTCAACATATTCAATTCCGTTGTGAACCATCTTAATGAAGTGCCCTGACCCGTCAGGTCCAATATAGGCACAACAGGTTTTTCCTGAATCGTCAGGAGCCGCTATTGACTCGAGAACCCCTGCAACCAGGTCATAACTTTCTTTGGTTCCTCCGGGCATGATCGACGGGCCTTTTCTCGCGCCTTCTTCTCCACCGGAAATCCCGGCACCAATGAATTCTATTCCATGTGACCGCGTCCGCTCGTACCTTTTTTTTGTATTTAAATAGTGTGAATTTCCTCCATCTATGATCACATCTCCCTTTGACAACATGGGTATCAATTGGTCAAGCACCAGATCAACCGTCGGCCCCGCCTTGATCATGAGCAGGATCTTTCTCGGCCTTTGCAGGGATGCAATAAAGTTTTTCAAATCCGTAAAACCATGTATATGCTTCCTATGCCCATGCGAATCCATAAAATCCTTGACGATTGTCTCCTCCCCTGCTTCAGTTCTGTTATAAACCGACAAGGCGTAACCTTTATCTGCAATATTCAGACTGATACTGCGCCCCATGACGCCCAGGCCGTAAACCCCAAAAACACTTTTAGCTTCCATGATAATACTCAATTATTTTTTCAACGATCTCTTCCGGAGCTTGGTCAATATCGATATGAATCCCATAATCGGGAATTTCAAGGGTATCAAATTGTGACTGCAACAATGATGCTCCCATATAATGATCCCTTCTGTCACGGATCCGATCGTAAATAAGGTCAAATGATCCTGTGAGCAACACCCAGGTATGATTTTCAAGATTTTGAGACAAAACCTTCCTGTATTTCTCCTTCAGCGCAGAACAAGCCAGT
Source organism: uncultured Flavobacteriaceae bacterium (assembly GCA_965365165.1). Classification (GTDB taxonomy): domain Bacteria; phylum Bacteroidota; class Bacteroidia; order Flavobacteriales; family Flavobacteriaceae; genus Lutimonas. Next base: position 701 of record CBDUAP010000077.1, on the reverse strand, counting down.
ATGGCACCGCCCTGTGTCTCCCATACTTGAAGGTGATCCGAGAGTGTTTGTAGCCATGACGCCCGGTCAGCATCCGTCAAAGCCTCACCCCGGCTCATTTTTTCTATATTGGCCTGCGGATGAAAATCGTCTGCATCGTAAAATGGAACCCCTGTCTGTTCAGAAAGCATTCTGCCTACAGTGGTTTTACCACACCCGCTGACACCCATGATAAATATAACCATATCAATTCCTGAAAATGTTTCCTGCAATCCCTTTTACACCGGGTTTAACCTCAAATAAAGACCCGGCCAGGGGATACTTCGCCTCCTCCTCCTCTGTCATATCAAGGCTTGAAGTTGTAATATAAAGGGTGTCAAAATTCCTGCCTCCGAAGGAACAAGAAGTCACGTTGTGGGCAGGTACTTCTATTTTCGACATCAGTTTTCCTGAAACAGGATCAAACCGTGCCACTGCATTTCCGTTCCAGAGCCCGACCCACAATTTGTCTTCATCATCTATGGTCATTCCGTCAGGAAAGCCTATACTCTCAGGAACTTCAACAGCAATTCTTTCATTTGAAATGGAACTGTTTTTGACATCAAAATCAAATGCCTTGATATGTCCGGTTGGGGTATCTATGTAATACATTGTCTTGCTGTCTTTTGTCCAGACAATACCATTTGATATGGTGACGCTGTCAAGCATTTTTGTGGCCTTGC
>CBDUAP010000076.1:0-12811 GCA_965365165.1 uncultured Flavobacteriaceae bacterium | reverse complement strand
TAAATTGTAATCATATTCCTTTTGGGCCTGTTGTTGCTCTTTTTTTAGGGTTTCGAGGTCATTCCTAAGAGTCTTTAGGTGATGAAAACCATGGGCATAGGCATCGAGCAAGGCCTCATTATCAGCTAAAGAATCAATGATGTGAAACTGATATTCAGGCAGCGACAATTGCAAGGTTTCATGTTGTGAATGCACATCGATAAGCTGCTCCGTCAGGGAATTCAAAACAGACAAGGTTGTTGGCGTATCATTTACGAAGGCCCTTGATTTACCATTGGGCAGAATCTCTCTTCTAATGATCACAAGAGGCTCATAATCAAGGTCATTCTTATCAAAAAATGCTTTCAAATTATAATTTTCAACCTCAAACTCTGCCTCGATGATACACTTTTTCTCTTTGTCATAGACCAGGGATGCATCGGCCCTTTTTCCCAAAACAAGCGCCAAACCTCCCAGCAGTATTGATTTACCGGCCCCTGTTTCACCCGTAATAATTGACAATTGATCCCTGAAGCTGACTTTAAGGTCCTCAATAAGGGCATAATTTCTAATGGACAGAGATACCAGCATTGGATTTTTTTATGATTTTAAAAAACATTGAAAGCAAAACAAACTTAATTAAAAAAATAACAGGTCCTAAAGGTCGCTATATTTTTATTTCTTTCCATTTTTCATCAAACGAAGGATAAATATTGGAAAGGACTTCTTTTAACCGGGAAGTGTCTATACGGGGGCCGTCAGAAAATATGTCAACGATCTCGTCGCTCTTGGTATCCATAAATACACGTATCAAAAAAGTATTGGGTCTGTCGTTGTATAAATTCTGCAAACCGGTTATAGACTTCAGGATGGCTTCCTTGGCTCCCCTGGTATCGTCAACCATTCTGTCGAGGCCAAGGATATGATATTCATACATGGCTCTTCGGTATTGCTCGTATACCGGAGACAACAAATTCTCGTTTAACTGGAAGCGCGTATAGTTTCCGTCAACTCTGTTCCACCCGATACCACCACCCTGCTGGGCCACGATCATCACGTTTTCAGCAAGTTTGAAAAAATTTTCACCTCCTTTGTACCCGAAGGTATCTGCCTGATAACCCAAGATGGTATAGGCATAGAATGTCAGTAAGGAAACCAGGTTAGATTCAAAAGCCGTCTCATTGTACACCAGGGGTTGAAATTCCTGATAGGTAAATGAGATGTCATTGTCATTAAAATTTAGAATAGAAGTGGTATAGGTCGAATTATAAACGGGCCTCGAAATCTGTAATTGCAGACTGCCCTTGAAACTAGTTGCCGAAGTGGCTTCCAGAATATTTATTGTGATGGAACAGTCAATTCTTTCATGGGTTTTGTAGGTTGCATTGGTCCATTTTGTATTGTTCATAAACTCAAAAATGTCATTCTGCATGGTTTCGAACAATTTTTTGTTTGAGACCCCAATTTCAGCATGATTGATGAATACGACACAATTCAACTCCTGGGAAGTCGCCCTCCAACCCACAAACATCAGTAAGATGAACAAAAAATTACGCTTCAAAACTTATCATTATTTCATTAAAAATATCGGTAGCTACTTCTGCTTTAGACTTTAGGTCACCAATCTTGACAACATGATTCTTATCAATCATCGTAATTTTATTGGAATCCGATTTGAAACCAGCACCTGCATCATTCAAGGAGTTCATTACGATCAGGTCAAGATTCTTTCTTTTTATTTTTTCTTTCGCATTGTCGATCTCATTTTCAGTCTCCAATGCAAATCCAACCAGAAACTGGTCTTTTTTTATGGCTCCGACCGACGCCAGAATATCCTTTGTTGGCTCCAATTCAATATGCATCAGCGCAGCTTCCTTTTTTATTTTCTGAGAAGATACGGTTTTTGGCTTAAAATCAGATACAGCGGCACAAAATATAGCGATATTCGCCTCTTCTATATGTTGGTGTGTTGCACCGTACATTTCATCAGCAGTCATTACGTTTATCCTTTCAATGCCCGAATGATTTATGCTTTGGTCACTCGGCCCTGAAATCAAAATAACACGAGCACCAAGACCTGCTGCCTCATGGGCCAGGGCAAATCCCATTTTTCCGGAAGAGTGATTTCCAATAAATCTAACAGGATCAATCGCCTCATAAGTTGGTCCCGCTGTAAGCAATACTGTTTTATTGCGCAGCGGTAACTGACCGGCTATATGATTTTCTATAAAATCGACGATGGCTTCAGGTTCGGCCATGCGCCCTTCGCCTTCAAGCCCGCTGGCAAGCTCTCCAAATGCCGGAGGTATGAAAACATTACCTCTGTCAGTCAATGCCTGAATATTCTTAGCCGTGGTCTGGTGCTTGTACATATCCAGATCCATGGCCGGTGCAAAATAAACTGTCGATTTGGCTGATAGATAGGCAGCGAGCAAAAGATTATCACAAATGCCCTCTGACATTTTAGCCATAGTGTTGGCCGTGACCGGAGCAATAACCATCAGATCCGCCCATAAGGCCAGATCAACATGATTGTTCCAAAGCTCATTTTCATCATTCTTGCTGTAAAATTCAGAATGAACCGGGTTCTTAGACAAGGTAGAAAGGGTAAGCGGGGTAACAAAATCTTTTGCAGCAGGCGTCATGACCACTTTCACCTCTGCGCCCGCCTTGATAAAATTCCTGACCAGATAGGACGTTTTATAAGCAGCTATTCCCGCAGTGACTCCGAGAAGAATTTTTTTACCGCCTAAAACAGACATGCTGATTAAATATTATCGTTACTTGTATCCGGAGTCCTGTAATATATCTCATCATCCAGCCACTCTTTTACGGCAATGGATGTTGGTTTTGGAAGACGTTCATAAAATCGGGACACTTCTATCTGCTCCTTGTTCTCAAATACCTCCTCCAGGCTATCATTAAAGGTCGCAAATTCCTCCAATTTATCTATCAATTCACTTTTCAGATCCTCATTTACCTGAGAGGCTCTCCTTGACATAATTGCGATCGCCTTGTAAATGTTTTGGGTAGGTTCTTCAATTTTAACTTTGTCAAAAGTTATAGTGCTTTCAGGAGCACTTGTGTTTTTGTAATCTTTCATCCGTTAATTATTTTGTGATATTGTAGCCAACAGCTCTTTTGTTTTTGTTAATTCCTCCTGAAGTCTGGCCTCCAATTGGCTCAGTTCTTTCAGTTTATCTGATTCAGGAAATGTTTTTTCAAACTTTTTGAAGGATAAAATGGCTTCGTTCAACCTTTCAACTTTTTTACTGAGTATACTTTTCATACCCAGATAATATGCCGACTTAAAGCTGTAATATAAAGCATCTTCCTTATATATGGATCCCAAATGATCTTCATTGAAGTTTTCAAAGGCCTGAATGGCAGCATTGTAATTTTCTGTATGGTAATACTGTCTGGCCACCTCAAAATCCTTAAATTCCAATTTCCTTGTCAATTCATTGTAATCTTTATTCGCTTCTTCAATCAACTCAGAGTTGGGGTAAGCATCTATAAAATTCTGGTAGGCCGAAAGGGCCTTGTATGTATCCTCCTGATCCCTGCTGTATATCGGAGCAGACAAGTAATAACTTTTTGCGCTCAGGTAAGCTGCTTCCTGAACCTTTGTACTCTGAGGGTAATTGGTAATAAATCTCGTAAAATAATAGGAAGCCATGGCATAATTCTCAGTCTGGTAATAACTATCAGAAATCATGAATTGTATCCGCTCCATTTGGGGTTTATTCGCATAAGGCCCCATGATCTTTTCAAACAAAGTAATCGCCTTCTTATACTCTTTCTTTTCATACATCTCCACGGCCAGTTTATACCTGTCAGCATTCTTACCTTTGTTCAGAACAGTTTGGTATTCACCACATGAGGTCATCAAAAAGACTGTCACAAGCACGAAAGCTAAATTCTTCATTTTTTGCATCTGGCAAAATTACTCTTTTAAAATGGAAATATGAAAAAAAATTTTCACAACACAGTTCGGCTCAAAACAAACAATAAGAGCTTGTCTTGCAGTTTTTTATCAATTAATAATGTATGATTCAATAAAAGCCTATACAGCCGGAGGATTACCTACCAGCAATTTCACGTCATTATCAAAAAGATACAAACCTCCTTTATCGTCGCCAATCAGATTGATTTTATCCAAAATATTTCGGGCAAGTGCCTCCTCTTCAATTTGTTCGGCCACATACCACTGTAAAAAGTTATGCGTTGCATAATCTCTTTGCTCGAGGGTTATTCCAACAAGTTCATTGATCTTTTGTGACACCATTACCTCATGATCAAAAAGCTTCTGAAACATTTCTTTAAACGAACCAAATTCAACGGGAGGTTTCTCCAAGGCCGAAACCTGTGCGTGACCGCCTCTTTCATTTACAAATTTTACCAATTTGAGCATGTGCATCCTTTCTTCGTCTGAATGCGCATACATAAAGGAGGCTACACCCTCAAATCCTTGAAGTTCTGCCCATGAGGCCATTGACAAATACACCTGAGATGATTCAGCTTCAATTCTAATCTGTTCGTTTAATGCTTTTTCTATTATTTCGGAAACCATTTTTTTATTATTTAAATTCTCCTACAAAGGTATTAATTTTTTGTCGCAATTCATCCGAAACCTTGACAAGAGGTAATCTTACTTCAGGCCCCGAAATCTTTAACTCGTGCAGCATGGCTTTCACCCCTGAAGGATTGCCTTCCTTAAAAATCAAATCTATACTTTCCGTCAAGGCATAGAAACGGTTAAAGGCCTCTCGTGGCCTGCCCTCCAGGCCCAGGCGAATCAAATCACTGAATTCAGCTGGCAAGGCCTGCCCAATAACAGAAATCACTCCTGCACCTCCTGCAAGTACAAATGGCAGGGCGAGCTTGTCCTCCCCTGAGATCACTAAAAAACCTTCAGGTTTGTTTTTAATCAATTCCAAGGCCTGCTCAAAATCTCCCGAGGCTTCTTTTATCCCAATTATATTTTCAAAATCATTTGCCAGTCTAAAGACGGTTTCAGGCAACATATTGCTCCCCGTTCTCGGAGGTACATTATACAGAATTACCGGTAAGGGACTGGCCTTTGAAATCTGTTTGAAATGCTGGTAAATTCCTTCCTGGGAAGGTTTATTATAATAAGGAGAAACCGACAAAACGGCGGAGAATCCTTCAAAATTTTCCATTTTCAGTTGATCTGTAAGTGCCTGGGTATTATTTCCTCCAACGCCAACAACAAGCGGCAACCTCCCCCGATTGACCTCAATTACCTTGGCCCTGACCTGTTCCTGCTCATCTTTTGTTAGGGTAGCCGTCTCTCCTGTGGTTCCCAGTGCCACCAGGTAATCAATTCCGTTGTCAATCTGATAATTCACCAGTCGATCCAGCGCCTCGAAATCTATAGCTCCATCTTTTGTAAACGGGGTTATCAGTGCCACCCCTGTCCCTTTGAATTGTTCCATTAGACTTATAATGTTTTCTATTGTTAATTGATGAGTTTCAGTAATTCCAGATATTTAATGAGTTCTGCATTAAAGGTGTCTATTTTATTACCAGCAGTTTTAATTGCTATATCATTGAAAAAATTATTTTTATCCTCAAATCCGGCTTTTAACCTTGCATTAGAGCGCAGCATGATAATCTGGGCGTAAACAAGATCAGGTTCACAGTAATTGATCATGAGATCAAATTTTTTATTGACGAACCTTTGGAGTGCAAGCGACTTGATCTTACCGAACAATCCAAAACATCCTTCGTCGCAAATTTTGTGATTTTCCACAGTGATCCCTTGCTTGCTGCTGTCAAATAAAAATACAACAATTTCATCTTGTCGGATTCCCAGTCCGTTGCTGAGGCTTTTTGTGAAATCATATTTTTGAAACAAACTCAACTCTGCGAGCACACCAACCCTGGCGATGCTCCTCACCTCATTTTTTTTGGCCTCATGAGTTTGATTCTGCTTATTTTTTATAAATTTATACGCAGTTTTTTTCTTTAAATTTAATATTCCCATTCACAAGAATTATGCACACAAAACTATATAAAATTATAGTATTAATAATCATTTCGACAGTATTAAACAAAATTGCCATTTCCTGTAAAGAAAAAAACAGTGCAGTAAAAATGATCCGCGGAACCCAGCTTGAAATAGCTGAGGAAATAGGGTCAGATAAGGACATACTCAGTGATATTGAACCTTACCGAAAAGGACTTAAAGATAAGATAAATGAGGTCCTTTGCTTTAATCCCACTACTTTATCAAGAGAGGAAACAACGCTTGAAAGTTCACTGGGGAATTTTTATGCAGATGTTTGCTATGAAACAGCAGATCGCATCTTTTTTACCAAGTTCAAAAAACATATTGACTTTGCCCTTTTCAATTACGGTGGAATAAGGACGGCCATCCCGCAAGGAGAAGTCAGGGTTGAGCATATTTTTAAACTCATGCCTTTTGAGAATAAACTTGTGGTCGCAAGGCTTTCGGGAGATAAGGTCAGGGAGCTTTTTCAATTTCTTGAAAAAAGCAAACAGGCCCATCCGGTTTCCGGCCTCACTTTAACAATGACCGATGAACAATTATCCCGAATCCTGATCCGCGGAAAAGCATTTGATGCATCCAAGGAATATTTGGTACTGACCCATGACTATTTGCAACACGGAGGAGACAATATGAGTTTTTTCAAAGACACCATAGCCCTTTACCCACTTTCATATAAAGTAAGAGATGCCCTTATCGACCATTTAAGAAATATTGACACCTTGCATGCATCTCTGGACGGCCGCTTTGTACAAATCAATGAAACACAATGAAAAGAAGACGCTTTTTAAAGGATACAATTGCCTCAGGAGCTTTCGTGGGACTGGGAGGACTTTCGATGTCATCTTGCCTGGGTCCTGCTGAAAAAACAATTACCATTCTGCATACCAATGACGTACACAGCCATATAGAACCTTTTGAAGCTTCCCATAGTAAATTTCCTAATCTTGGAGGAGTGGCGCGCAGGGCAACACTTATTCAACAGATTCGGGCCGAGAACCCCAACACTTTGGTTTTTGATGCAGGAGACATCTTTCAGGGGACTCCTTACTTCAATTATTTTGGGGGTGAACTGGAATTCAAAATGATGACCAAATTGGGCTACAACGCTGCCACCATAGGAAACCATGACTTTGACAATGGTATTGATGGTCTGGAAAAACAGCTGCCACATGCAGGTTTTGACTTTCTGGTGGCCAATTATGATTTTAAAAACACCATCCTTGACGGTAAAACCAAACCTTACAAAATTTATACCATCGACGGGATAAAAATTGGTGTATTTGGTCTGGGCATAGAACTGGATGGCTTGGTCGATCCTTCGCTTTTTAAAGAAACTACCTATTTGGATCCCGTTGAAATCACTCAGGATATGGGAACTTTATTAAAAATGGATAAGGGCTGTGACCTGGTGATATGTATTTCTCACCTTGGCTATTACTACAAAAAAAATCCCGATCAAATGAGCGACCTCAACCTGGCAAAACGAACGAAAAATGTAGATCTGATCATAGGTGGTCATACCCATTCCTTCCTTAAAAAACCAACCATTGTAAAAAATCTTGAACAAGAAAACATGCTGATCAATCAGGTGGGTTGCTGGGGCGTCAATATGGGACGTATCGATTTTATCTTTGATGACCTTCAACGCATAGGCGCCAAAGGCAAAAGCATCATCGTTTAGGCATCCAAAAGGATCAATTGATGATCACTTCATCGGCGAAGATCCAGGATGGCAAACCTGCTGCGTGATGCCAGTACGGGGGTTCCTTCATATTCTTAGCCACAATTTTTATGTAACGTGCCTTTACTTTTTCGAACTTCAAATCAAAATACCTGATCTCATTCACTTTGCTTTTTTTGGTAAGGGGCCTGTCATTTTCAACCATCCCAAGAGTTATAAAATTTTTGTTATCAGTTGCATAAGAATATTGTACCTCTGTAGGAAAAAATACAACATGATTCGTGACCTGCAAAAATGCGGTTGAAACTGATTCCATGTCCTGAACTTCACCGAGATCAATAACAGCTTCCATGTCATTGCCTTCAAACCCGAGCCAATTGGAATAAAAACTATTCCCTCCCAGAGCGCCGTCAGTCAACACCTGAGGGTCTTCATTGGCATATTTCTTGGGTTTTGTATTCAATACCACCGCCTTACCAATTGCCTTGTTTGGTTTCAGGGCCACTTTGAGGGCCATTCGGTAATTTGTTACATATTCATCAACTGTATAACCCATCTCGTTCATTAAAACAATCTCGCCCAACTCGGCGGTATTCGAGAAATTATCCAATTTATCAATAACAAACGGATTGACCGATTTTTGCCCTGATCCATTATAACTGGTCAGGGAGTATTTTTCAGAAATACTTTTTCGACAGGCTTCCAGAATGGCATAATCAACTCCTATTCTTGCCATTTTAACCCTCCTCAGCAATTCGTCATTATTACTGACAGCGGCTTCGGCCTGATTAAAAATATCATCATAAGCCTGAAGAAAGTCCTTACTTAGAAATGAGTCGAAGGCTTGAGACGGGTCGCCGTACAAAAAGAGAAAGAAGTCGTCATCATTTTTAATTTCATTATGAATCTGATCAATGTACATTTTAACAAAACGTCCGGCTGCACCGTAATAACCGTCGGTAAATTCAGTAATCAGCTCATCGATATTTCTGTCCGGCTCCCATAAGAGTTTGGCCGTTACATAAGACCTCAGTTCAAAAAGTTCACTAGGGTTGTTGCTGTGTTGTTCAAATACCCATTTTGCACTATGGTCCCTGAAGAATTTTATGTTGGGCTGCAAGGTATGGATATTTGGAAATGGAGCCAGGAAATTTGTAAACTGAGTGGTATAATCCCAAATCCTGATACGATCAGAAATCTTGTTCCAGCCTTTTAGGTCTGCGGCAAATTCCTGGCATTTTTCTTCAATAGGACCGCTACGGTCACATTCTATCGAACAGAGCGTGATCATTACATTTTTGGCAGGTGGGGTTTTTGAGGGTTTCCGGGTATACTGATACGCAAGGGTTGAAATCACCTTATCAGGAAACTGGTTTGCAATCTGATTCACAAAATGGATCATGGTCCCGGTTGGTCCTCCTTCCATGTCATCAATCCTTTTGCAATTTTCATCTTCACAGAATTGCTGGTTATCATTCTGACTGACTGAAATTACTTTTGAATCGGGAAATTGCTCAAAAAAAGCGGCTACTGAATCTGTGACGATCCGCATCACGTCTGGATTCGTTAAACAGAGTTGCGTCGGCAGGCGCTTCCCTCCTCTCAAGGCAAAATATTCAGGGTGGTCCTGGTAAAATATTTCTTCAGGAACAAATCTGTGAAAAGTATGTACTCTGGCAATGGGAACATAATACGGAAAAGATTCGGTAGTTACCTTGTGCCTTGCTGCAAAGTCCGGATCGTCATAAAACAAACGCGAGTGCACGGTCCGTGTTTCAATCTCAGGAGAATATGTATAATTGAGGTTCCCGGATACGCTTATCATTTCTGATGAAGGAATCTCTTCGGCTTCCGGCGCATACCATTTACAATTCAAATACCGCTCAAGGAACTCATATACCGCATAAAGAGTTGCCTGGTCACTGCCTCCCCTGATGAGCAGATTTTTTCCATCAGCTTTGATCTCAATCTTATGACTTTGACCCTTGGCGCTTTCAATGCGGATCAAAAATTTGTTCGAATCCGAAATTTCTCCTTCTGAAATAGGAATCCGAACAGAGGATATGGTCTCGATATATTTTTGCAATTCAGTGGCCGCCAGGCTGAGGGTTTCCGAGGCATCCTCAGCAGTCAAAATAACAAAATCAGTTTGACCGTTTTTGACCAGGTTCAACGTATCCTCCTTTTCGCAGGAAATGGAGGTGAGCAAAAACAAAAGAGCTACAACTTTTAAAAACAGTATTTTACAATTCATGGTATGAGGGGTATTTATATGATGTTATTCTTCATAGGTCAGGTATGCCGAAACCAGCCAGCGATTGTATTTATTTTCTTCTGCCTTTGAAGCTCCAATCTCTACTTTCAGATCATGCTTTCCCGCTTCAAGGTCTCCAAGGTCCAACACAATAGGTTCAACCAAGGATCCCGGACACCAATTGGACCTGGACAGATCAGACGAGGCAATGCGTTCCTCAATTTCTTTGACCTTATATTTTTGTGCCTCAAAATCAATATAAGAGGCAGAATCCTTTTTCAGCCACACCCCTGACGTAGGGTTAAAACGCCTGAAGGAAGCACAATCATCCCTCCAAGGTTCAATATCAAGTACCTGCTTTCCATTTACCCATACCTTATTTTTAATTTTGACAAACTCGTCGCCCCCGCTGTGCCCTCCATGACCGGTGGTGATATAATACAGTTTTACATTCTTAGCCTTTTTTTCAAAACTAAACGCGTGCGTTAATGGTGTTTCAGCAAAAAAATCAGGTAAGGGCTGTCCGTTCACATAATTGATCGTATTGACAAGCGGCTTGACGTGAACTCCTTTTTTGGGACGTTTAGAGTAATGAAGACTCATGTCTACTTTATATCCTTCCTCGGTCCAGGAATCGATCCATATACCCACATAGAATGTATTGTCAACCACCTCCAGCAGATGAGAAATATCACTCTCCCAAACCACTTCTTCCTCCCATTTAGGAATATAAACGGGTTTGCGATGTGTGTTCAGATCATTGCTGAAATGTCCTACTCCGAAAGGAGTCATAAATCTTAATAACTCTATGGCAGGCTTAAAATCGTCCGTAGCTTTGATACCCAAATAGCGTTCCAGTACATTCGAGGTTGTAGGGAAGCTTTTTTCGCCTTTGGATACATCAATCATGGAAATTTGATCGGGATGGCTCAATACAAAACAAGATCCTGATTTATCCCAGCGGTCTCCATTTGACCGCACCTTCAATTTGATTAAAACATCTGTGCCTTCCGGAAACTCAGGAACCTGGACTTTCTTATAAACAATTCTTCCTTTCTGATATCGTTCAACCTCTGGATCTGTCCCTGCAGCACCTCCAAAATTAATGGGTTGATCAGTGAAAATTTCAAAATCCAATCCATTTTGGGCAAACCCCTCCTCCTTGCATAACAGTGCAAGACAAATAACAAGTAAATAGCAATATTTCATAAATACAGTTTTAAACCCTGCCAAATACCAGACGACAGAAATTTTTATTTTTCATAAATTCAGAAATGCTAAATTCTTAAATTATTTGGTAATAACATTCAATTTGTGATGATTTGTTAAATCCTCATGTGAAATAAAATATGAATTTAAGGCTTTGCCATCTATTTTAATTTCCTTGATTGGCCCGTTGAGGCTTCCCTTTCGCTCAATGACGATTTGATCATTTTGATAGTACTTTGGGTCAAGTGCTATGGTCACGCGATCGAACATGGGCGTACTTATGGCATATAGCGGTTCGCCCGGGACGACAGGATAAAACCCCATCATGGCATACACCAGCCAGGCTGACATCGTACCGGTATCATCATTTCCGGGAAGACCTGAAGGTTTGTTCTGAAAATAAGAACCTACGAGTTCAATCACCTTTTTTTGAGTTCTCCATTCGGCACCTTTTACATAGTTAAAAAGAAAAGGATAAGCGATGTCAGGTTCATTGGCCATATCGAATTGACCCGTATCAAAGACCTTCTGCAGCTGCTCCAAAAAGGCATTGTCTCCGCCCATCATTTTTTTCAAGCCTTCTATATCGTGCAGGACCATAAAAGAATACTGCCAGGAATTTCCTTCAATAAACCCCACATTTTCTGTAAAATTGGCTCCTGCTAAAGGGTCAAACGGGGCATACCATTCGCCGTTCGCATTTCTAGGACGCAGTAATTTAAGGTCCTGATCAAATAATTTTTTATAAGACAATGACCTCTTATAAAAACGCTTTTGGTCGTCCTTGTACCCGAGCTCCTTTGCCAGGAGCGAAATGGCATAATCTGCTGCGTTGTACTCCTGTGTTGTCGAAACAGAGCCCCCTCGATCGGTTGTCAGGTATCCCCTCTCTATATAATCATCCAATCCTGGCCGCAACGGATTGTCGGAGATCTGATCGGCACTTTTGAGCATTGCTCCGTACGATTTTTGCACATCAAAATCCCGAATGCCTTTTAAATAGGAATCAGCAATGACGATTCCTGCAGGATCACCAACCATGGTAAAAGTTTCGGTTGAATTCAATTCCCATTTTGGCAACCATTCATTTTCATCATACATGTCAAGCATACTTTTTATCATTTCTGACTGCTGTCCGGGGTAAACCAGTGACATTAACTGGTGGAGATTTCTGTAAGTGTCCCATAATGAAAATACCGTGTATCTGTTTCCTTCGGTTCTGCCCGTATTTCCGGTCTTGATTTCACGAAATTCTCCATTGACATCGTTAAAAATATTGGGATGAATCAAGGTGTGGTACAAGGCTGTATAAAAAATGGTCTTGTGATCAGGGCTGCCGCCTTCCACACTAATTCTGGAAAGTAAATTGTTCCAGCGCTCAAAGGTGTCGTCATGAACCTCCTCAAAGGTTTTACCTGCGACCTCCTGATTGAGATTTTCTCGTGCATTTTCTATACTGACATAGGAAACTGCAATTTTCACTTCGACACTTTCCTTTTTCTCGAAATTATAAGAAAAGTAGGCACCAATACTATCCCCCACAACCATGCCAGCCGGAGGTTCCATAATTCTGGTCTTACCGTTGTACCCCATCCACTGTGCTTCTGCACCTTGATAGGCTCTCGGTTTTTTCCAGGCCCCATAGCGAGCG
>CBDUAP010000075.1:0-12917 GCA_965365165.1 uncultured Flavobacteriaceae bacterium | reverse complement strand
AAGCCGATATTACCTCAGTAACAGATACATTCATCATGGTAGCCACTTCATTGGCTGTCACAAATTCAGTTACCTTGATCACTTTGCTTTCAGCTTCCTGCTGCTCGAGGTCTTTTTCCGCCTGTTGACGGTGCAGGTCTCTTTTCTCTCTTCTGTATTTGGCTCCTTTGCCTTTTTTAGATTTACCCTGAAGTTTTTCAAGGGTCTCTCTTACTTGTTTCTGTACTTCTTCCGCTGAGGGTTCTTCTTTTACAATGGCCTTTCTTTTCGAACCAGGGCCTCTTCCTGAACTTTTCCCATCACCTCTGCCCGACTGCTTAAAGTCAGCACGGGGTACGTGGATCCGCTTTCTTTTTTTCTTTGCTTTTCCCTCCTTAGCAGTATCTTTAGAACTTTCCGACGCTTTCTTTTTAGGTCTTTCAAACTTTGAAAGATCTATGGTTTCTCCTGTTTTTTTTGGGCCGGATAGTTTTTGATATTCTGTTTTTAAGGTTTCTTTTGACTCAGAAGTGTCTTCCTCAGGCGCTTCTTCCTTTTCAGAAACTACCTCTTTGGGTTCCTCTGCTGCAGGGGCTTCTTTTTTTTCTGCTACCGGTTTTTCCTTTTTCTCAATTTCAATTTTCCCCACCTGCTTCAGGCCCTTCAACTTCTTAGAGCCCTTGATCACTTCTTCTTTCTTCTCCTCTTTAGCAGGCACTTCCGGAGATGGCTCTGCCTTCTCTTCTTTCGCCTCAGGCTTGGCATCTATGTCAATTTTACCTACCATTTTCGGGCCAGAAATCTTTTCAGAATCTGTTTTGAAAATTTCAGATCTTCTGGCCTCATCTTCCAACCTCTTTAACTCTGCTTCCTTCTCAAGAGCGAGACGAATTTCTTCTTTTTCCTTGCGCTTTTCTTCACCAATTTCCTTAGAGGCAACTTTTTTACTTTTGTCCGTCTGGAACTCATCAGACAGGATCGTATAAACCTCTTTAGAGATCTTGGCGGTTGGCCTGTGATCAATGTCTATTCCTTTAGCAGCCAAAAACTCAACAGCCCTATCCAAAGAAATATTCAGCTCTCGCAGAACCTTATTAAATCGTTGTGGTTTATATTCTGTCATATATTAATTTATAGTGAACCTCTATTTACCTTTTGCAAATATAAAATATTATGATTCGAATTCCTCTTTTAAAATTCTTTGTACTTCAAGAATTGTCTCTTCTTCGAGATCCGTTCTCCGGACCAATTCGCTTAGCTCAAGATCCAAAACACTTCTTGCGGTGTCTAATCCAATATTTTTAAATTCATTAATTACCCATTCTTCGATCTCGTCTGAGAATTCTGTCAATTCAACGTCATCCTCTACTCCTTCTCGCTGAACATCGATCTCATAACCTGTCAGTTGGCTGGCCAGTCTGATGTTTACCCCACCTTTTCCGATTGCTTTAGAAACTTCTTCAGGTTTCAAAAATACATCAACCCTTGGTTTTTCACCTTCCTGTGCCTCATGGATCTTGAGCGAAACTACTTTGGCCGGGCTAAGTGCCCTTTTGATGAATTGCTCGTCTATTTTGGTAAAATTAACAACATCGATATTCTCATTGCCCAATTCTCTGACGATACCGTGAATTCTGGAACCCTTCATGCCCACACAGGCACCAACGGGATCTATTCTGTCATCGTAAGAATCAACCGCAATCTTTGCTTTTTCACCAGGAATCCTGGCAACTCTTTCTATCGTGATCAAACCGTCAAAGACTTCAGGTATTTCCTGTTCAAAAAGTTTAACCAGGAATTCAGGTGCCGTTCTTGATAAAATGATCGCCGGTTTGTTTCCTCTCAGCTCAACACTTTTTATAATTCCACGGACGGATTCTCCCTTTCTGAAGAAATCAGATCTTATCTGCTCACTTTTAGGTAAAACGAGCTCATTACCATTATCATCCAAAAGGATCACAGCATTGTGACGCACGTGATGTACCTCGGCACTGTACAACTCACCTTCCAACTCCTTATAGTGTTTGAAGATGTTGGTATTGTCATGTTCGTGTATCTTAGAAATCAGATTCTGGCGAAGGGCTAAAATTGCTCTTCGGCCTAGGTCAACAAGTTTAACCTCTTCTGATACTTCCTCTCCCACCTCAAAATCGGGTTCGATCTTCTGTGCTTCAGACAATGAAATTTCTTCATTATCATCCTCTACTTCACCATCTTCAACCACAATTCGGTTTCTCCATATCTCCAAATCACCTTTGTCAGGATTGATAATGATGTCAAAATTTTCATCCGATCCATATTTTCTTTTCAAAGCAGATCTAAAAACATCTTCCAGGATAGCCATTAAAGTTACCCTATCAATACTTTTGTCGTCTTTAAACTCTGAAAATGATTCAATTAATGCGATGTTTTCCATTACAGTCTTATTAAAAAATGATCTTCACTTTTGCTTGTTCTATTTTATCTAGTGGAATCGATTGTTCCTTTTCCACCGTTATCTTTCCTTTTCCTATTGGTTTCGGCTCCCTTTGTTTCCATGTCAGTACTATTTTATCTTCATGGATTGCTACCAGCTTTCCCTCAAATTTTCCCTCCTTGGTCTTGACGATCAGTGTACGGCCCAAATTTTTGTTGTATTGTCTCACATGAACCAGGGGATCCGTAATGTTAGGGGTGGTTACTTCAAGAGAAAAATCTTCAGTTTCCCTGTCAAGGTTGTGCTCTACATTTCTGCTGATTCTGATGCATTCACTTAAAGGAACTCCCGAATCTCCATCAACTATTACTTTTATGCTGTTGTCAGCACCAAAATTCAAATCTAACAAAAATAAGGAAGTATCTTCCGCCAATGCTTCATCCACCAATTCTTTTACCCTCTTCTGATCCATTTGCCGGTATAAAAAGAGGGGACATCTGTCCCCTCCAACTCACATTCGTCTTAAATTTCGCTGCAAATATAACAATTCATTTGATACTTACAAAAATCGCAGACCTATTCCGCTAAAATTTCTTAACTTTAACTAATGAATCAAAAAATTATGTTATGAAACGAATATTAGTACCCGTAGATTTTTCAAAAGAAGCTGAAAGTGCAGCTAAGGTTGCGGCGAGTATTGCCAGGAAGACTGATAGTGAAATTTTTCTTGTTCACATGCTCGAATTACCCGTTACGACCATCGACCCTGCCGAAATGAATACAATCAGCAGTGAACCCCAGATCATATACTTCATGAAACTGGCCCATCAGAAATTTGATAAATTTAAAAAACTTCCTTTTCTGAAGGGATTGAGGATTATTGAATCGGTGCAATTCCAGCACGCCTTTTCCGGCATCATAGAGGAAAGTAAAAAAAATAATATTGATTTAATTGTAATGGGCTCACAGGGTGCCTCAGGGCTTCAGGAAATGTTCATCGGCTCTAATACAGAAAAGGTAGTTAGAAAATCAAAAGTCCCCGTACTTGTGATCAAAAAGGACATTGACGATTTTAACATAGAAGACATTGTTTTCGCTTCTGACTTTAACGTTGAAAGTAAATCGACTTTCCAACGTATAATTGATTTTGCAAAACTCTTCGATGCAAGGATTCATTTGTTGTATGTCAATACCATTCACAATTTCAATACCAGTGAACATATCGAAAAAAGAATTTCGGATTTTATGAAAGATTTTGATTTGACCACTTACACAGCCAATATATATAATGATATTTCTATTGAAAAAGGTATTTTGAGTTTCGGACGCAATATTGATGCCGATCTCATCGCTCTTAATACACATGGAAGAAGCGGGCTTTCTAAATTGTTTAATGGCAGCATAGGTGAGGAGCTGGCAAATCATGCATTGAGACCGGTAATTACTTTCAAAATTTAAGCTAAACCAGGAAATATTTATTGTGTCGGGCTTACCATTTGAATGGCCGAAATCCAAATCCTAATTCTGCCCAATCAGCACGGGAGGCATTTCTGGTCTTAACGGCAATTTGCGTGAAGAGCCAATCATTAATATCATATCGGAATCCGACTCTCATATAAGTGGGTAATTTACCTTTATCCCCGGTCAAATAAGTTCCCAGTTGCAGCCTCACGTTCATGCGGCCAAACATAAAGTCATAGCCACCATGGATTCCGTATAAAAACTGGTCTCTGGTTTTGGGGTATTCCGGTTCCAGACTTGCATCGTAAAACAGATCAAACCCTGCGGTAACGGCATGCATGGTGTTGAACTTAAAACGGTAATCGAGTGATCCTGAAAAAATCCCGTACCGCTTGTAGGTCCCTTTATCCTCCTCGTTTTGAACCGATCCTCCTGCAAGGTAAATTTCTATCGAATTTTCTTGCAATTTGATATTTTTTTCAGATCGCGGCCGGTTAAAACGGGCCTGCAATAACTCATGCGAATAAGGATCCTTGTTCACATAGCGCTGATCTGCATTATAATGGTATCTCAGCCCCAAATTCAGGCCATACATGTTATAGCCGTAATTCGGGGTTGTAATCCTTCCGTTGCTAAAATGTGTAAAATCGATTCCATACAAAAGGTCCATTTCTCTTGTCCATCTATAAGAACCTCCAAAACCAAGATTGAAATATACAGCTACCGTGGAGCCAATCGCATCATTTACAGGATTTGAGGAAGAATTAAAAGGCTCAAGATTATAAGTAATACCAGCAGCTTGACTGATCTCGAAAATATTTCTTTTCGTACCCGACGAAATCGGAAAAGTCATAAATCCAAAAAGGGCATTTGGTTTTCCAAGAACTCTAGGGTTTCCTATAAACCCCGAGTAATAACCCACACCATAGGATGCATAACCGTATCTGCTCGTCCAGTGATCACGATCTTTGGGCTGCCAAGCGTATCTGATCTCAACAGCACCGTAACCGCTGCTCACCTCATCGATCAGGAGTTCACCTGCGTATAAATGATAGCCCGTATGCCCCTTGACTTCGATATATCTGAATCGTCCAAATTCATTTTTGTTCTCGATATCTTGATAAGAATAATCCTTTTTTTGAGCAAATAAAGCACTCATAGAAAGAAAGAAAGTCATGGCAAGTAAAAGACCTTTCGATTTCGAAAGTAGGAAGGCATTCAAATATGAGGGTTCATGGTTCATTTATATGCTCCAAACTTTAAACAATTCTAAAGAAAAAATCCATTATAAGTTGTCTTATAATGGATTTATCTTATTGTCAGTTGACCCACAAGGATTCGAACCTTGACTGACGGTACCAAAAACCGGAGTGCTACCGTTACACTATGGGTCATCGTCTTGAAAAATCTAACAGATCCATTCAATCCTTCACTGCCTTGTTTAAGCAGGCGCAAATTTAGGACAAAGTTTTTGTTTGACAAAACAGTTTTTTTGATTTTTTTGATAGCCCCATAAATTCGAACTATATTCCATTTAATTTACTAAATTCGCCTCAGTTTTAAATCGCATCTATGCTTTCCTTTGATTATAAAAAATACAACACCCTGCTGGGCTGGATCACCTTTGCCATTGCACTGACAACCTATGTCCTGACCCTTGAGCCAACCGTTAGTTATTGGGATTGTGGCGAATATATCGCTACCTCCGTGAAACTTGAAGTGGGACACCCGCCAGGAGCGCCATTATTTCAAATGATGGGCGCTTTTTTTGCGATGTTTACTTCAGATGTTTCGCAAATTGCCATGATGGTAAACTTTATGTCAGCCCTTGCCAGTGCTTTCACAATCCTGTTTTTGTTCTGGACCATAACAGCTCTGGCGAAAAAAATTATCATCAAAACCACGGGAGAACTCAATAAAGGAAATTCGATTGCGATCCTCGGAAGTGGACTAGTGGGTGCTCTAGCCTACACTTTTTCAGATAGTTTTTGGTTTAGTGCGGTTGAGGCCGAAGTATACGCCATGTCTTCCTTTTTGATGGCCCTTTTGTTTTGGCTTGCCCTGCATTGGGAGGCAGAAATGGACAAACCCCGAGGCAATAAGTGGTTGCTCTTGATCAGTTTTATCGTCGGCTTGTCATTTGGCGTACACATTCTTTCGTTGCTTGTAATTCCGTCAATCGTATTTATTTATATTTACAAGAAGTACCCACAACTAAGCAGGAAACAATTTATAATCGCAAATATTATTTCCATTTTGGTGCTTGCTTTTGTATTCAAACTTTTGTTTCCATTTACACTTAGATTTTTCAGCGCATCAGAACTGTTCTTCATTAACAGCCTGGGGCTCCCTTTCAACTCCGGAAGCATCATTGCAGGGATTCTGCTGGTTGCACTGTTTTATTTTGGACTGCGACACACAAGAAGAAAAAAAATGCACACTGCCAATCTTTTGCTATTAGCCGTGCTGTTTATCATGATTGGGTTCTCTTCATGGCTGATGTTGCCGATAAGGGCGAATGCCAACACCACGATCAATGAGAACAATCCGTCAAGTGCCAGGGAACTCCTCGCCTATTACAATAGAGAACAGTATGGAGACGCGAACGTTTTTTATGGTTCTTATTATTCTCAAACAGGAGAAAGAGATAAAAAAAACCCGACACGAGATGCAAAACCAAAATACGAAAAAGACGAAAAAGCAGGTAAATACGTCATCGTAAACAATTATAAAGATGCCTTGCCGAATTACAGCAGCAAACACAAAGGCATCATTCCCCGAATGGTTGACCCTACAGAAAGCGTGGTCCAAAACTACAAGGCCATTGCCGGTATTCCCCAGCGTTCGAAAAGAAGGCCCACTTTTGGGGAAAACCTGAGCTTTATGATACAATACCAGTTTGGCTATATGTATGGCCGGTATTTTATGTGGAATTTTGTCGGTAAACAGGATGATATTCAAGGAAATCTTGACAATCACGGAAACTGGCTGAGCGGCATCACCCCTATTGACGAAATATTCAGGGGCTCACAAAAAAACCTTCCCAGCGAAGAATTAAATAACAAAGGAAGGAATACCTATTATTTCCTTCCGTTAATCCTTGGTCTGATAGGATTGTTTTTTCATATCAAAAGAGATTTGAACAATTTTTATGTTCTGCTGCTTTTCTTTGCCTTTACAGGATTGGCCATTATTTTTTATACCAATCCAAAACCCTTTGAACCCAGGGAAAGAGACTATGCCGTAGTAGGTTCGTTTTATGTATTTGCCATTTGGCTGGGCTTTGGAGTGCTTGCAATCTATGAAAAATTAAAGGACAAGCTTAAAACACCGGCCATGCCGGTCGTTCTTACTTTGGCCTGCCTTTTGGCCGTGCCATTGTTAATGGCTAAAGAGAACTGGGATGACCATGACAGGTCGGGCAAATATGCAACATGGAACAATGCAAAATCCTATCTCGATTCCTGCCAGGAAAATGCAATCATGTTCACCATTGGCGATAATGACACCTTTCCGCTGTGGTACATGCAAGAGGTTGAAAATTACAGGACCGACATCAAACTGGTCAACACCAGCCTATTTGCCAAAGACTGGTATATAGACCAGCAAAAAAGAAAAACCTATGAGGCCGACCCGATTCCGTCTCAACTGCAGCATGATGATTACAAAGAAGGATCCCTGGATGTGGCCTACCATTATCCTTACCCTTTTCCTCAATTTAAGGATTCCGTCATGGATATTAATTTCTTTATGAAATGGATACAGAGCAAAGACAGCAGAACCTTTATTGATTTTGAAGAAAACGGTCACCCCGAAAAAGTTTACCCAACGACCAAAATAAGGATCATGGTTGATAAAGAAGCGGTTCTGAAAAACGGTATCGTTGCAGAAAAGGACTCAGCACTCATCGTTCCTTACATTGATATCAATATTTCCGAATCTGCCCTTGTAAAGAATAGAATTCTGATGTTGGATATCCTGGCCAACAACAACTGGGAAAGACCTATTTATTTTACAGGTGGTGCTCAGGCTGATCAGGAATATATCTGGCTCAAGGATTATTTGCAACTTGACGGACTCGCCTACAAACTGGTTCCCATAAGAACCCCTATTGCTAACAGGAGCTTTATGGATATGGGCAGAATAGATACTGATATCATGTATAACAACGTCAAGAAATGGTCCTGGAAAAATTCCAATGCTGATATTTATGTTGATCCTGAAACCAGGAAAAACGGGATTTCCTTCAGAAACAGCCTGGGAAGGCTGGCAGATGAATTGATCAAGGAAAAAGACTATGCCAGAGCCGAAGAAATTTTAGACATGTCGCTTGAAAAAATGCCCATGGAAAAATATGGGTATTTCAGACTGGTGATTGGCCATATCGAATCGTATTACAATATTGACAAACCGGAAAAAGCGAGAAAAATAGTAGAATTCCTCATTCAGAATTTTAAAGAGCGTATTTACTATTACAGCGGGGTCAGTTCATATGAACTCAGCATGAATTTCAGTGATCTTGAAGGAACCCTTGATCTATATAAATACATCATTGCCACCTGCGTTGAATTCGATACTGAAGAATATGGCGAGAACCTGAAAAAAGAATTCATGGATGCTGTTACCCTGCTGGAAGACGTGCTGGAAGAATAAGAAAAAGATAAATTAATTTTATTTTTGTAACTTGGAATTCACGTTTAAAAAACATGTCTGTACATGAAGCTCATAAAGCCTTATCTTGTCAAAACACCGCGACTGGTACAACATTTTTTTTCTGATTATTCCTGGCGGATCCAAACTGAAAAAAAAGAGATTTACCTTACTTTTGACGATGGACCGGTGCCGGATTTTACTCCATGGGTTCTCGAAACCCTGAAAAAGTTTGAGGCCAAGGCTACTTTTTTTTGTGTAGGCGAAAACATTCAGAAACATCCAGAAATCTACCAGCAGGTGATAAAAGATCAGCACAGTGTTGGAAACCATACCTTTAACCATCTGCAGGGCTGGAAAACTTCAACCTCCAAATACATAAAGAACATCCTAAAGGCAGAATCTTATCTTCAGGAGGCACGTGGTGACAAAGGCATAAAACTTTTTCGACCCCCGCACGGCAGGATCAAGCCCAATCAGGCCAGAGCCCTTCGAAAAAAAGGATATAAAATAATTATGTGGGATGTGCTCAGTGGAGATTTTGACCAGAGCCTGAGCAAGGAATCCTGTTTGGAACACACGATCAAACATATTGAAAGCGGCAGTATCGTTGTTTTTCACGATAGTGTGAAATCATTTAAGAATCTTGATTATGTACTGCCCAAGGTGCTTGAGCATTATTCAGAAAAAGGGTATTCGTTCAGGTCACTTTGAGGGTTTTCGATTTCAGATTTGAGATTTGAGATTTGAGATTTGAGATTTGAGATTAAAAAATATAAAATCCGCTTGACGCTTCTTACTACTAAAATCTGAAATCTTACTTCTCACTTCTTACTTCACCCATCTAAACATATTGTTCTACCAGGCTGATCAGGGTATTGGCATCCTGCTGACCCGTTTGTCGCCACTTCATTTCTCCATTCTTATAAATAATATAAGTAGGATTCCCTTTAATTCTCAACGCAGCAGCAAGGGTTTCGTTTTTTGCCACATCAATTTTTACCACTTTGGCCTTATCACCCAGTGCCGCGGCAACATCTCTTAAAATAGAGTGTAAATTATTGTTTTCACCTTCCCAGTCTGCGTAAAAATCAATCAGGGTAGGGGTTTTCGATCCAATCAATTCTCCAAACTTAGTCATCCTATAGTTTTTGTTTCAATACTTACAAATATAGTATTTTATAGACAAAACCTTTATAAAGTCCAAAAAATTAACGATTTAGCAATAATTTGAATATTCTTTCATACCGGAAATACAAATTTGTACTTTTACAACTACTAAAATAACCAGAATGGCTGAACAAAAAAGACTTTTTTTACTGGATGCATACGCGCTGATCTTCCGCGGATATTACGCTTTTATTAAAAATCCGCGAATCAATTCAAAGGGAATGGACACTTCAGCCATCATGGGTTTCACCAATGCCCTTTTAGATGTGATCAGGAGAGAAAAACCCGATCACCTTGCGGTCGCTTTTGACAAGGGAGGATCACAACAAAGAACCGAGGCCTTTCCCGAATACAAGGCCAACAGGCATGAAACACCTGAGGCCATCAAAATTGCCGTCCCCTACATTCACAAGATTCTTGAAGCCATGCATATTCCTGTCATTGAAAAGGAGGGCTACGAAGCAGATGACCTTATCGGGACCTTATCGGTTCAGGCCGAAAAATCGGGATATAAAACTTTTATGGTAACTCCTGACAAAGACTTTGCCCAGCTCGTGACCGACAATGTGGTCATGTATAAACCCGCTAGAATGGGCAATGGCATTGAAATATGGGACGTCGAAAAGGTAAAGGAAAAATTTGAGGTGGAAGATCCCAAACAGGTCATCGACTATTTAGGGATGATGGGAGATTCTGTTGACAACATACCCGGTCTTCCGGGCGTTGGAGATAAAACGGCAAAAAAATTCTTAAAGCAATACGGAAGCATCGAAAATCTTTTCGAACACACCCATGAGCTCAAAGGAAAAATGAAGGAAAAAGTTGAAGCCAGCAAAGAATTGGGGCTCCTTTCGAAAGAATTGGCTACGATCATGCTGGATTGCCCGGTCGAGTTCCACGAAGAGGATTTCGAACTGAATTCTCCCGATTTGGAAAAGGTAACGGAGATTTTTCAGGAACTGGAATTCAGAAGGGCGCTCGACAACCTGAACAGGATCTTTGATCAAAATCCAAACTACAAAGGATTAAAAGATATAGTGACCGATGAAAAACCTGTTCCGGGAACAGGATTTGGCGAGCAACTCGACATTTTTTCGTCAGCCGCAAATGAAAAAAATGTGTCAGTGCATTCGGGTTATCAAAATATTGAAAGTACGGACCATTTCTATCAGGCCGTGGAAACAAAACTGGCGCGGAAACTCCTCCTGGGTAAGTTATTGGAACAAACTTCTGTTTGCTTCGACACTGAAACAACCAGCTTGAAAACCCTTGAAGCCAAGCTGGTGGGTATCGCCTTTTCTTATAGCAAAGGCAAGGGATATTACCTTCCGATTCCGGAAAAGGAAAATGAGGCCTCTGCTATTTTAGAAGAATTCAGACCCTTCTTCGATCATGAAGGCATTGAAAAAATCGGACAGAATCTGAAATACGATATCAAGGTCCTTCAGAATTATGATATTCAAGTCAAAGGCCCTATGTTCGACACGATGATCGCTCATTATCTGATCAATCCCGATATGCGTCACAATATGGAAATTTTGTCTGAAACCTATTTGAACTATACTCCTGTTCCGATTGAAAATCTGATTGGGAAAAAAGGTAAAAATCAGGGTTCCATGCGTGATGTCCCCTTGCCGGAACAAACCGAATACGCCGTTGAAGATGCTGATATTACCTGGCAGCTGAAACAGGTTTTTGAAAAGGAACTCGAGGCCAATGGCCTGACACGCTTATTTAAAGATATTGAAATTCCACTGGTTCATGTTCTGGCCGCCATGGAAATGGAGGGCATCAAACTGGACGAGGGATTTCTTAACTCTCTCTCCGCCGACCTCAGCAAGGATATTGACAAGTTGGAGAAAAAGATCTATGAGGAGGCTGATACCGATTTTAACCTGGCATCACCGAAACAATTGGGAGTCGTTCTTTTTGAAAAAATGAAACTGATCGAAAAACCAAAAAAAACCAGGACGGGTCAATACGCCACAGGAGAAGAAGTCCTCTCAAAACTTGCAGAAGATCATCCTATCGTTAAAAATATACTGGAGTGGCGAGGTCTTGTCAAATTGAAGAATACCTATGTAGAGGCCCTGCCCAATGAGGTAAGCCCCGTAACGGGAAGGATCCATACAACCTACAGCCAAACGGTTGCTGCCACGGGCAGGCTAAGCTCGAACAATCCAAACCTGCAGAACATCCCGATAAGAACGGAAAGAGGGCAGCAGATAAGAAAGGCCTTTGTGCCCAGAAGCAAGGACTATCTTTTGATGGCAGCAGATTATTCTCAGATTGAATTGAGGCTCATTGCAGAAATGAGCGGGGATGAAGAAATGAAATCCTCCTTTTTAAGGGGAGAAGACATTCACAAATCAACGGCCGCCAAGGTGTTCAAAGTGCCACTTGAAGAAGTGACCCGTGAACAGCGTAGCTATGCAAAAACAGTGAATTTTGGAATTATTTACGGGGTATCTTCCTTTGGGTTGAGCCAACAAACCGACCTCAGCAGAAAGGAGGCCAAGGAACTGATAGAAACCTATTACGAAACCTATCCCACGCTGCGTGCCTTTATATCAAAACAAATTGATTTTGCCAGAGAAAATGGTTATGTTGAAACCATTTTGGGGCGCAGAAGGTATTTGAAAAACATCAATTCCAGAAATGCCATTGTCAGGGCAGCCGATGAAAGAAATGCTGTGAATGCTCCCATACAGGGAAGCGCTGCGGATATCATCAAAATAGCTATGATCCGGATTCACGAGAAACTTAAGTCAGGTCAGTACAAATCAAAAATGCTTTTACAGGTGCACGATGAACTCGTTTTTGACCTGCATGTTGATGAGGCAAAAATCCTGAAACCCATGATCAAATCGGAAATGGAGCAGGCCTACAAAATGTCGATTCCCTTAACTGTTGATATGGGTGAGGGCCATAACTGGCTTGAAGCCCACTGACCTGAAATAATTGAGAAAGTTCTTTTGCGGTAATGCATTGAAAAATAACAAGTGTTTCGAGCGTTTCTATATAAAATAAAGTGGGTTACCTTTTTAAAAGCCGGGATTACTTTCTGATGACCCCCGGAATCTTCTGCCTAAAGATCACATGAGGCCATTGATAAATAAGCCTTAGGGGTCTAATTCTAAATATATTGGCTGATCTTCCGGTTTATAAAAATATAGCCAAATCCTATTTGTCAAATAAATAATTAGTTGTACTTTTGCAAACTCTTTGAACTGAAGAGAAG
>CBDUAP010000074.1:0-12978 GCA_965365165.1 uncultured Flavobacteriaceae bacterium | reverse complement strand
AGGGGAATCCGCAAGCCACTTTTCAAAATTGACCTGGGTTTGTGTGGTTCCTTCCTGCTGAATTCCACAGCCACTTCCTTTGCCAGCCTGGCTGATTCAAAATTCAATTCATACACAAGCGCCTCCATGGCATAGTCTGCCATGGCGATGGACGTTCCCGAAAATGTATTGGTTTCAATAATATCTGCACCTGCTTCTAAATACTTGCGGTGTATCTCTTTGATCGCCCCAGGCTGCGTCAGTGACAAGAGATCATTATTGCCCTTCAGCAAGATCTCATAATCCCTGAACCGCTCACCGCGGTAATCCTGTTCATCAAAATTATAAGCCTGTATCATGGTGCCCATAGCACCGTCCAGGACCATGATCCGGTCTTGTAATATTTTTTTGATTTGATTCTTCATAAGCCTCTTTTACCCCATTTAATCAGATTCCAAATTCTTTCATGGAAAAAGTATAAAAACATTTTAGTAAAAATTTCAATGCCACCTATGGATACTGCCGTTTTGATTTCTCCTGTCAGCACATACGAGATCACGATGGTATCAAGGGTGCCTAGTGTTCTCCAGGTAAATGCTTTGACAATACTCCGTCTTTTGGTCTCCCCTTTCCTGTAATGATCTTTGTTCTTTGATTGAAATAATACCATGATTTCAACTGTTTAAGGCCTGTGATAAGTCTTCTACAATATCTGAAATATTTTCCAATCCTACTGATACCCTGATCAGTCCGTCAGTGATGCCCACACCTGCCCTCTCTTCAGCAGACAATTTGCTGTGCGTTGACGAGGCAGGATGCGTCACGATGGTTCTGGTATCTCCCAGATTGGCCGACAAGGTGCACATCTTGATGCGATTCAGAAAATTTCTGCCTCCCTCAATTCCTCCCTTCAGCTCAAAAGCGACAATATTGCCCCCTTTTTTCATTTGCTTTACAGCGATCTCATACTGGGGATGCGATTTCAGAAAAGGATATTTGACCCAGTTTACCTGATCGTGATTTTCAAGAAATCCGGCAAGGTCCATGGCGTTTGCACAATGCTTGTCGACTCGCACCGCCAGAGTTTCCAGACTTTTAGACAAGATCCAGGCATTGAACGGCGACAGAGAAGGACCCGTATTCCTGGAAAACAGATAGATCTCCCTGATCAGGTCAGCCCTTCCAACGGTGATGCCTCCCAACACCCTTCCTTGTCCATCCATCAGCTTGGTAGCCGAATGAACGACCAGGTCAGCCCCGTATTTTACAGGCTGCTGCAGGTAAGGCGTTGCAAAACAATTGTCAATCACAAGCAGGATACCGTGTTTTTTTGCAACAGTCCCCAAAAATTCAAGGTCCAGGATTTCCAGGCCCGGATTGGTCGGGGTCTCTGCAAAAATAAGCTTGGTCTCAGGTCGGATCAAGGCTTCAATGTCTGCCACTTCCTTTATGTCGAAATAAGATGTTTCAATATTCCATTTTGGGAAAAATTTGGTAAAAAGGGCGTGGGTCGAACCAAAAACCGATCTTGCTGAAAGCACGTGATCTCCACTTTCCAGCAAGGCACCAAGGGTAGAAAATATAGCTGCCATCCCCGAAGCAAAGGCATATCCGCTTTCGGCCCCTTCCATGGCAACAACCTTATCCACAAACTCTGTATTGTTCGGGTTTGAAAAGCGGCTGTAAATGTTTTTTTCCTTTTCTTCTGCAAAGGAAGCCCTCATATCTTCGGCATCATCAAAAACAAAGCTGGAGGTCACATACATGGCACTCGTGTGTTCGCTGTATCCCGATCGGGGCATCTGATTTCTGATCGCCCCTGTTTCAAATTGCTTTTTGCTACTCATGATCTGTATTTTTGTTTTGCTTCGATCCTTGCTTTGTTCAGACCGCTTTTTCCGTCAATCTTAATATGTCTCCAAAAACCCCTCTTGCCGTTACCTGGGCGCCGGCGCCGGCGCCCTGAATCACCAGGGGTCTTTCTCCGTAGGATTCTGTATAAATTTCAAAAATCGAATCGGAACCCTGAACCTGCCCTAAAGAGCTGTCTTTAGACACCGATACCAATTTCACTTCAAGATTTCCTTTCGACTGGCTCAGATCTCCCGATAACACCCCGACATAACGGAGTACATGGTCTTTTTCCTGATCTGTTTTAATCGACTGATATTCTTCGTTGAGATCCTTCAATCTTCCCAGGAAATCAGCCGCACTTCCCCCTCTCAAAGGCTCAGGAATCAGATTTTGGATTCTGACGTCGTCAAATTCATTTTCAAGGTCGAGTTCCCTTGCCAGGATCAGCAGTTTTCTTGCCACATCGTTCCCGCTGAGGTCCTCTCTCGGATCCGGTTCCGTAAAGCCCTTATCTACAGCTTCCTGAAGGATCTCACTGAAATCTTTGTCCTGGGCGGAAAAATGATTGAACAAATAACTCAAAGAACCCGAGAACACCCCATTGATCCTGGTAATGTTCTCACCAGAATGATGCAATAGTTTAATGGTATCCACCAATGGCAGGCCTGCCCCAACATTGGTTTCATACAAGTAGTTCTTTTCGTTTCGCTTCAATGCTGTTCGCAATTCTTTATAAAAGGAAAAGTCTACCGTGTTGGCAATCTTATTGGAAGAAACCAGGTCAAAACCGTTTTCTACCAGCGGAATATAATTCTGTACAAAATCCCTGTTTGCCGTATTGTCTACTGCAATCAAATTCTCAAGATGATTCTTCTTTGCAAAGCCGATCACGTCATTGATCGTGAAGCCGTCTTTATTTTGCTGCTCAAGGGATTCCTTCCATTGCGCATCGACGCCCTCCCTGCTCAATAATAACTGCTTTGAATTGCTCAAAGCGAAAATATTGATATTGATGTTTCTTCGTTTCAAAATATCCTGCTTGCTTTTCAGTATTTGCTCAATGAGTGTTCCTCCAACGAGCCCCACCCCAAAGATGGCAATATTAATATTCGTGGAAACCCCGAAGATCTGTCCGTGGATCACATTGACTGCCTTATTAAGGTCTTTCTCATCCAGGACCAAACATATATTGTCTCCCGTAATGGTATTGTTGATCAATATGGGCTGTACCTTATTGACTGACAAAGCGTTATATGCTTTATGAAAATTAGACAGGTTCTGACCAATGATCGAAACAACAGACAGGTCGTCTTTCACGTGTATCCTCGTGACGTCTTTCATTTTCAGGTCAAGCGCAAATTCAGCTTCCAAAGCCTCTTGCGCACGCAAGGCATCGTTTGAATTGACAACAAAGCCTATACCCCGCTCAGAAGATCCCTGTGAAATAATGCTCACGCTGACCCCGGCCCGGCCCAGGGATGAAAATATCCTCGCATCGACCCCTATTTTACCGAGCAAGCCGCGACCTTCCAGGTTGATTAGGGAAACATTGTTTTGAACCGTCACAGACCTGATGCCTTTTTTGGTTGCATGAGACTTGATCAGGGTTCCTTTATTTTCCTTGTCAAAGGTGTTTAATAACCTTAAGGGAATGTTCTTTTCGACGAGAGGGATAATGGTTTTGGCATGCAAAATATTTGCTCCAAAACCAGCAAGTTCATTGGCCTCCTGGTAGGTGAGTTCATCTATCATCTGCGCGTTCGACACCAGATCAGGATTGGCTGTATAGATTCCGTTGACGTGGGTATAGCTTTCCAGCTCTGCCGCGTCAAGGTAATTAGCAATCAGCGAAGCAGAATAATTACTGCCGTTTCTCCCCAGTGTGGTGGTTTCTCCTTTGCTATTTGAGGCAATAAAGCCCGTGATCAATTGGAGGGCATGACCGTTTTTGGCAAAGTGCTTTATGACATTTTCTTTGGAGACTTCATCCAAAACCAGCGCTTCTCCAAAGTTGTTGTCCGTTTTGATCAATGTTCTGGAATCAATGGCTTTGCTAGCAATTCCTTTATCATTCAGGATCCTGCTCAACACCTTGACAGACAAGATCTCACCTTGTGCCAATACGCGGTCTTTGATCTTGTTGCTGTAATCACCAAGCAATTCAACCCCCTCGAAAATCTGACCCAGCAGGGCAAACTCATGCTCAAAGTCGATATCGGGAACCGGCAGGGTCTGGTAATCCTTAAAAGAATTGAAATCATCCTGATAGTCCACTCCCTTTTTTGCTTTTTCCAGGATGCCTTCAAGGGCATCTGTTGAATGACCTCTTGCCGATAATACCACGGTGAAATTTTCTCCGGCTGCCACCTTATCACCAATAATATTGATGACACTCTCCAGGCCTTTGCCATTAGCCAGGGAACGGCCTCCGAATTTGAGCACCTTGATTCGTTTCTTTTTTAAACTTTGGGCTTTGGGCCTTGAAAATACAGGCTCCAGTATTTTGGCCATTTGTTCAAATTCGATTAAAAAGGCATCATGCCCGTGAATGGACTTGATCTCTTCATAACTGTTTTCCACCCCGGCCTCATTCAATAATTTCTGGGTCTCCTTATTTTCTTTTGGTACAAAGAAAAAATCAGAATCCACCCCTACCTGGATGATCCTCGAACTTATGGGGCTCACAACCTCGTTAAAAGTACCCCTGTTTCTGGTGATGTCAACCGAACTCAATAGGTGATTCATCATTTTGTAGGTCGGCAGTGAAAATCTGTTTTCCAGTTTCTGGCCATGGTGCAGGAGCCAGCTCTCAGTATTGAAATTGCCCTGCTCTTCGTTCCTGGTCCTGTTGAATTTCTCTTTGAACGAATCAGCCGTCCGGTAAAAAAGCATGGCCATCATCCGGGCGTCATGAACCGGCTTGCTAGAATTGGAAAGGATCTGCTGCTGGGTTTTATTATGGGCAAGAATCCAGTCTGAGGCTTTCCAGTCTGAGGCCACAGGGATCAGGTTTTCGATCAGGTCAGGATGCAATACCGCCAGTTCCCATGCGATGCCTCCTCCCAGTGAACCGCCTATGGCTGCAAACAAACGATCGACATCGATCGCAGCTAATCCTTGTCCGAATAACCTGGCGATGTCTCTTGCCGTAAAGTCCTCATAATTGTCAATTCTGTTTTTTTCAATTTCGTCATAACCATTACCGGGAATGTTAAAGGCGATAACGGTGTATTTGTTTGTGTCGATTAATTTGCCCAATCCGATCAGGGACTTCCACCAGCCCGTATCGCCGGCTACGTTCGAGTTACCTGTTAAAGCATGATTCACCAGTACCACCGGAGACTCCCCCACAGGCTGTCCAAATAACTGGTACGACAAGTCAAATTCAGGATAAAAATACCCTGATTCTGTAGTGAAATTATGCAGCGTTATGTAATTTAAATTCTTCAACTTCTTTACGATTTAATCGGTGTGACCTGAATGCCTTCCTGAGAAGGTTACAGATAATTTAAGGTTTTGGAAGAAATTATTATGAGAAAGGAAATTGATAGTTGCATTGTGTATGAGTTATCTTTCCTAATGGGTAGAATTTAGCACCTTCTTTATAAATAAAGGGTTGCTAAGGCTTCAATGGGTCTAATCCCTCTGCCTTTCTTAATAACAATATCTTATTTTAATGAACTTTGCTGCAAAGAAACACAATTATTCGTTTCTGTACAATGTTCGTCTCATAAAAAGTTGCCCCTCTCCTGAAAGAAGGGCAAACTTCACTCACTATAAACTCTTAAAGGCATTTTCCAGGTCTGCCATAAGGTCCTCAATGTTTTCAATGCCAACAGACAACCTGATCAGGTCCTGAGAAACCCCCGCATCGGTTTGCTGCTCAACGGTAAGCTGCTGATGTGTTGTGCTTGCCGGGTGGATGATCAGCGATTTGGTATCGCCAATATTGGCCAGCAGTGAAAATACTTCTGTGGCGTCAGTAAATTTTTTCGCGGCTTCAAAACCCCCTTTGATACCAAAACAAACTATTCCACTTTGCCCCTTGGGCAGATATTTATCAGCCAGTTTTTTGTAGGCGCTGCTTTTCAGGCCGGGATAATTGACCCAGGCCACTTCCGGTCTTGATTCAAGCCATTGTGCCAGTTCAAGCGCATTCTCGCTGTGCTTTTTGATCCTTACCGGAAGGGTTTCAAGACCTTGCAGGATCTGAAAAGCATTAAAGGGGCTCATGGCGCCTCCAAAATCTCTCAATCCTTCAAGAATGAGTTTAAACGTATAGGAGGCATTGCCCAGTGCCTCGTGATACACAAGACCGTGATAACCTGCTGAGGGCTCTGTAAATTCAGGGAATTTCCCGTTTGACCAGTCAAATTTACCGGCATCAATAATGACACCCCCCAGGGAGTTGCCTTGCCCTCCTATGTATTTGGTAAGCGAATGAATGACAATGTCCGCCCCGTGTGCAATGGGGTTCAACAGCGCCGGGGTTGCTACCGTATTATCAACGATAAAAGGTACTCCGGCCGTTGCAGCTTCCTTTGAAATGGACCCAAGATCGAGCACGTCAAGTTTTGGATTTCCCAGAGACTCAGCAAAAAATGCCCGGGTATTGTCTTGAACCGCGGCTCCAAAATTACCAGGATCTGAGGCATCGACAAAAGTTGTTGTTATTCCTAGTCTGGGCAGGGTAACATTCAATAAGTTATAGGTTCCGCCGTATAAACTGCTCGAAGCCACGATATGGTCACCTGCCTTTAACAAAGTCAGCAGCCCGGTTGATATGGCGGCCGTGCCAGAGGCAAAAACCCCGGCCCCGATGCCACCTTCTATCTCAGCCAGTCGCTTCTGCAAAATGTCATTGGTCGGATTATTAAGACGGGTGTAGATAAATCCAAGTTCTGCCAAAGAAAATAAATTGGCGGCGTGATCTGTATCATTGAACACGTAGGAAGTAGATTGATAAATAGGCACCGATCTAGTTCCTTGGGTTTGTGTTGTATCGTGCCCAGCATGAAGGGCTTTTGTCGCAATATGTTGATTGTTCATGATTCTGTTTTTTATTTTTCTAATTGTATTTAAAATATGCAATAAAATGTCCCATTAATTCAGGTATTGCCAAAGGGACACAAAAATAGGTTATTTTTATTCAATGTAAATGGCAATACCTTATCATTTTGTTAAACATCATCATACTTGTTTTTTTTTAATTTTATCATCTCATTTTTTGGTTTGGAGCAAAAAAAAACCCCTGAAAATATCAGAGGTTCATTTTTATGATGTATCAAATTAAATTCATGCCATAAAAATCCTCTGCGTCAGCGAACGCATCATCATTTTCTGCATATTTAATTTTAAATAATTCATTTTAAGAAGTTCCAAATATATAAATTAATTTTTTAATCGGTACGCCGCCATTGATGAAGTTTAAACATAACCTTTTTAAAACAAGGTTCCAAAAGCTCCTTTTTCAACGTCGTACAAGACCTTAACAGCCCCGCGAGCCTATACTAAAATTTTCCAGAACCCGGTCCTGACTTCCTGTAAGTCCCCGCTTATTTTATTTGATTAAAAATAAGGTGGTGTATGATAATTTTCCTAAATTTGCTGCCACAATCCTGAGGAAAAATTTGAACTGATTGCAACCTCCGTAAAAAATGCTAAAGCAGTAATTCTACTTTAGCCCGACTGGTTTTTTTCAATTCACTTTCTCAATAAAAAAAAGAAGCATGTCATATTTATTTACATCAGAATCTGTGTCAGAAGGACATCCCGATAAAGTAGCCGATCAAATTTCAGACCACTTGCTGGACAATTTTTTGGCCTTTGACCCCAATGCAAAAGTGGCTTGTGAGACCATGGTAACCACCGGTCAGGTCATTCTTGCCGGAGAGGTGAAAACAACCACCTATATTGACGCCCCTATCATTGCAAGGGAAACCATTAAAAAAATTGGATATACCAAAGGAGAATATAAATTTGAAGGAGAAAGCTGTGGCGTGATCTCCTTGATCCACGAGCAGTCCCAAGATATTAACCAGGGGGTTGACAGAGGTCCTGGAGAAGAGCAAGGTGCCGGAGATCAAGGCATGATGTTTGGTTATGCCACTAATGAAACAGAAAATTTCATGCCCCTCGCATTAGACCTTAGCCACCGACTGCTTAAAGAACTGGCTATAATTAGGAGGGAGTGCTCCCAGATCAAATACCTCAGGCCGGACGCTAAAAGCCAGGTGACAGTTGAATATTCTGATGACGATGTGCCCTTGAGAATTGATACCATAGTGCTTTCTACCCAACATGACGAATTTGATGAGGATGAAAAAATGCTGGCCAAGATAAAACATGATATCATCAAGATCCTCATCCCAAGAGTCGTGGCAAAGCTTCCTCAGAAAATTCAGGCCTTGTTCAATGATGACATCAAATACCATATCAACCCTACGGGCAAGTTTGTCATTGGAGGACCCCACGGGGACACCGGATTGACAGGAAGAAAAATTATTGTGGATACCTATGGTGGCAAGGGTGCACACGGAGGAGGGGCTTTCAGCGGAAAAGATCCCAGTAAGGTTGATCGTTCTGCAGCTTATGCCTCAAGGCACATTGCCAAAAATATGGTAGCGGCAGGAATATGTGATCAGGTTCTGGTGCAGGTTTCCTACGCCATAGGAGTTGCAGAGCCTACATCGATAAATGTGGACACCTATCGTACCGCAAAAATTGACAAGACAGATGGAGAAATCTCGAGGATCATAGAATCGATTTTTGATCTGCGACCTGGGGCCATTGAAAAAAGGCTCAAATTGCGCCTTCCGATCTATAGCGAAACGGCAGCATACGGACATATGGGCAGGACCCCCGTAAAAGTAACAAAGCATTTCCATTCGCCATATTCAGGAAGCATATCACTTGAGGTTGAATTGTTCACCTGGGAAAAACTTGATTACGTTGACAAAATTAAAGCTGCTTTTGGGTTTTAAATCCTATTGAGTATTGCGGTTTTCCATGGCCTTTGAGCGAATTCAGTATAAAATATTGAGACATGATGCTACCTGTAAAAAATACATTGCTGCTACTGCTGCTTTATCTGGGATTTTTGAATAGCGCTGCTCAGGAAATCATTGCGCCGATCGATTCTAGGACCCCTTTAAAAGCTGACATCTTTGTAGGGCTTGATGAATTTCAAAATCTGTATTATATCAACAACAATGTTCTTTTTAAAAAAAGTAAAAAGGAAATAATATCATACAGCAATATTTCATTGGGTAAGCTGACCACGGTGAACATACAAAATCCTTTCAAACTCATTTTGTTCTTCGCAGATTTTAATGCTGTGATCATCCTTGACAACAAGCTCAACGAACTCAGTGAAAAAATTGACTTTACCAGTGAAACCCTGTTCAACAACGTTCAGTACGTCACCGGATCTTCACAGAACAATATATGGCTTTATGCAGATGACAACAAACTGCACCTGTATGATTACAAAAACTTGTCGGAGCGAACCCAGACCCAGCCTATGACTTTTTACGACAACTCTTTTAATCCGCGGGCGGTCATAGGTACTTTTAAAAATGTTTGGATCCTCTCAGATACCGGGGTTTTGCAGTTCAATGAATACGGTAATTATATTGGGGTATATGAACAAAAGGGAATTGAAGACGTCTATCCCTTTCAGAAGGGATTTATTTTTATGCTCGAGGGTTCTTTCTTTTATCACAATGGCACAGAGACCCTCCCCATTTTACTCAACCACGAGCTCCCAATCAAGGGAATTTCTGTTAATAATTCCTATATAAGCATCTTCGATGGGGAATATGTGAATCATTACAAATTAAAAATCTGAAAATTGATTTAAAAGACTGATATAAGCCATATTTTTTTTAATTTCGCTAACCATTGCCATTCACTAAAATCAAACCACAAAACCTATGCATATTGCGATAGCCGGAAATATTGGAGCAGGAAAAACAACTTTGACGAGTTTATTGGCTAAACATTATAAATGGGAACCTCATTTTGAGTCTGTTGCAGAAAACCCATATCTCGATGATTTTTATGGATCCATGGAACGATGGTCTTTTAATTTGCAGATCTATTTCCTGAACAGCAGATTTCGTCAGATCCTGGAAATCCGTGAAAGCGGCAAGAACATCATCCAGGACAGGACCATATACGAGGATGCCAATATTTTTGCTCCCAATTTGCACGCCATGGGCTTAATGACCAACAGGGATTTCAATAATTATGAGACGCTTTTCGAATTAATGGAACGCCTTGTGGCACCTCCTGACCTTTTGATCTATTTAAGGGCCAGCATTCCTACCTTGGTAGGACAGATCCACAAGCGAGGCAGGGATTTTGAAAATTCCATAAGCATTGATTATCTCAGCCGACTCAATGAAAGGTACGAAGCCTGGATCTCTACTTATAAAAAAGGAAAGCTGCTGATCATTGATATTGATAATTTGAATATCGTTGACAACCAGGAAGATCTTGGTTCCATCATTGATCGTATCGATGCTCAGATCCATGGATTGTTCTAAGCCTTCCTGAACCTGTTGATATTCGTTTTTTTCAGAATAAACAAGACAAAAATGAGCATAAAAAAACTCTCAATTACTTGAGAGTTTTATCGTTCTAAATTTAAACAAACTTATTTCATGTTGTCAGTTATATCACCCTTTAAGGTTGAATAATTGATCTTAAGTGCATTGATGTTCCGCAGTTCCTCTTTAATGTCAGTAATGGTTCCCACGTTGGATTTGATATCAGCTTTTATGGAGGTGGTTAACAGAGGTATCTCATCTTCTGAATGTGTCTCTCTTTCAGCGAATATAAAGTACTTAACATCTTTGACATCTGCCAAACGGTCATTCAACTGAATTTTATCACCATTCTGACCTTCTACCTTTCCTACATAGATATAGCTAACCAAACTTTTACGTTCAAGTTTTTTGATCTCTGTAGCCTTTGGTAATTGTGGCTTTTTGATCTTCAGTTCCGTTTCACGCATTACAGTTGTAACCATGAAAAAGAACAGCAACATAAAAACAATATCAGGTAATGACGCCGTAGAGATACCTGGCATTCCTTTTTTCTTCTTTTTAAACTTCGACATAAGAATTTACTTTGTAGGTTCTGCCTCAGATATGATCTGAGGATATTTCCCTTTGATTAAATTAACTCTCTCTTTAAATGTTTCATTCGTCGGGTTATTCTTTGAGTCTTTTAAAAGCTGTGTATAGGTCACTCCATACATTTTTTTAGCCAATCTGTTTCTCAAATCAGTATAAGCACCAACCAATTCATTCTGAACGGAAATATAGGTACCATATGAAGTACCTCTGTCGCTCTCTAAAGAGATGACTGCCTTATTCGGATGGTCAGATGATGCAGGGTCCTTAGCCCCTTCACACCAGTCACATTCAGCAGGTTCTGCGCCGTCAATCGGATTTCCTAATCCACCACCATTGTCAATGAATTTGATGGCCTCCTCACGAAGCTCATCTACGGTCATGAATTTTTCACCCTCAACAAGTATTTCATTGTTACGGTTTACCGTTACGATGAACACATTCTTCTCTTTCAATTTTGGAGGTTCAGGGGCATCTTCAGGCTGCTTTTCAGGCAGCTTTCTGCTAATCCCTGTATCCACATCCATTGTAGTAGTTACTAAAAAGAATATGAGCAACAAGAACGCAATATCGGCCATTGACCCCGCATTGATTTCCGGTACATCTCTCTTTGCCATAATATTATTTTGTTGTGAATAACGATTTTACAAAATCCCACAAGAAGAAACCTAAGCCTATACCTCCCAGGATCATGGAGTACCAAATACCGGTACTGACCCATTTAGAAGTACTTCCCGCTTCTCCGTCTTTAATTATATTTCCTGAGGCATTGGTTACAGCAGCATCTGAAGCCATTGCATAGGCAAACATCAACAATACAGCCAACGCGGCCAGCGAAATCAAGGTCTTTTTAAGGAGTTTCGGCTGTCTTACCAGGTTCCATACAGAGAACACGATCGCGATGATCGCCGTAATGATCAAGATGACCTTCGCAAATGAAACGAAGGGCGACACAAGACTGTTCTGAAGATCTAAACTCTCCTTCACAGCATCATCTCCTTCCATAATTATCCTTACAAGGAAGTAGATGGCTATAAGGCCAATTAATCCTGTTGTTAAAGATAATATTTTAGCTATTTTACTATTCATAATTCTGGTCTTATTTATTTCTGATCAAAAGATCCACCAATTTAATAGAGGCATCTTCCATGTTATTTACAATACCGTCAATTTTTGAAATGATGTAATTATAAAAGATCTGAAGGATAATTGCCACTACCAAACCAAATACAGTTGTCAAAAGTGCTACTTTAATACCACCGGCCACAACCGCAGGAGAAATATCACCAGCCGCTTCGATAGAGTCAAAAGCACTAATCATACCAATTACCGTTCCCATGAAACCAAGCATCGGAGCCAAGGCAATAAATAAGGATAACCAGGAAACATTTTTCTCTAAAAGTCCCATTTGCACACCACCATAAGCAACAACCGCTTTTTCAGCAGCATCAACGCCTTCGTCCATTCTGTCTAAACCTTGATAGAAAATAGATGCAACAGGTCCTTTTGTATTTCTACATAATTCCTTAGCAGCTTCTACGCCACCAGTACCCATAGCTTCCTCTACACTATTAACTAATTTTTCTGTATTGGTCGTAGCCATATTCAAATAGATGATTCTCTCAATGGCTATAGCCAAACCTAAAATCAAAGTTACCAATACAATCCCCATAAAGAAAGGACCACCTTCAATAAAACGTTGTTTCAAAACTTGGTGAAAAGTTTTTTCAGCAACTGGTTCTGTTTGTGCATAAATGTCCTGAGCCGAGCTCAATAACATCAATCCTGTCATCGCAAGGATAGTAAATACTTTTTTCATTTTGTAAATGTTTGTTATTTAAATTTAGTTAACGGGTTTAAAGATATAAAAATTTTGGAACATAAGAACATCTTCCGCGGAGAGAAAGGGATTCGAACCCCCGTTACGATTTCTCATAAACACGCTTTCCAAGCGTGCGCCTTAAGCCACTCGGCCACCTCTCCAAAATGTCAAAATTTTATATGA
>CBDUAP010000073.1:0-13592 GCA_965365165.1 uncultured Flavobacteriaceae bacterium | reverse complement strand
GTCCCATGTCAAAAACACCTGGTACTTTTACAACCTTAGAAATTTCAGCCCCTATGCGGGTCACTGCTGGGCCAACGGATTTGCCACATTCCCTCAAGGTAATGACCAGGAATCAACCTCTGAAAGCATGCAGTTCAACTCTTCTTTAATTCACTGGGGGTCCATTACCGGTAATGATGAAATTCGTGATTTGGGTATTTATTTATATACAACCGAACAAACTGCCGTTGAAGAGTATTGGTTTGACATGTACGAACGCAATTTCAACAGCAGCCAGCAATACAGCCTGGTGTCAAGGGTTTGGGGAAATTCGTATGACAATGGTACATTTTGGACATCTGATATTACGGCATCTTATGGTATTGAACTGTATCCTATGCACGGAGGTTCCCTGTATTTAGGTCAGAATACGGCTTATGTTCAAAAAATATGGGATGAGTTGAAAGCCAACACAGAGATTCTGAGTACTACCAGTACGAATCCGAATTTATGGCATGATACCATCTGGAAATATTTGTCTTTTTTAGATCCTGAACAAGCGATCGAATTGTATAATTCATATCCCAACCGAATCATGAAGTTTGGCGTTTCTGATGCACAAACCTACCACTGGATTCACGCAATGAATGCCATGGGCCAGTTAAAAGCCACCCTAACCGCTGATCACCCGATTGCTGCGGCATTTGAAAAAAACGGAGCTACCACCTATGTGGCACATAATTATTCCAATAGCCCCATTACCGTAAACTTTTCAGATGGCTTTTCATTACCCGTTCCCGCAAGGCAAATGGCAACGAACAGAGATGCAGGTGTTTCGGGAACCTTAAGCGCTGACTTTAACCAGGCCTATGCCAACGGAAGTGTAAATCTTACCGTTACCGCCGACACAGGCAGCCCGGCAAAAGTTGAATTCTATGACGGCTCAACTCTTTTGGGAGAAGATGCTTCAGCACCTTATGAAATGAAGGCTTCTAATTTGGCCCTGGGAAAACACGGCATGTATGCCAAGGTTTATGACGGCGGCAATTTTAACGTGACCAATACTGTTGGGGTTCAGGTGGGCGAACAACTTCCTTATGCAGGTAATGCTGCAGTCATACCCGGAACAATTGAAGCAGGCCACTACGATAAATTTGAAGGTGGCAACGGACAAGGAATTTCCTATATGGACGTTTCACAAATAAATGAGGGTGATTTCAGAACTGATGAAGCTGTTGATGCGGCCACGGTGGCCGGCGAAGGAGCCACTATCGGGTGGATTTCGGCAGGTGAATGGGTTGAATACAGCATCGAAGTTCAGGCTTCCGGAAATTATGACCTGACCTTCAGGTATGCCTCCGGGAACAGCAATGGGGGAGGGCCTTTCTATTTTCAAATAGACGGAACAAAAATAAGCCCAGACATATCTGTGAATACAACGGGGAATTGGACTACCTGGACATCAAAAACCGCAAGTAATATTGAATTGATCAAGGGTGAGCACATTTTAAGGCTTGCATTTTCAAATGGAGAATTCAACCTGGGCAAGATGACTTTTGAACGATCAGGAGATTTAAGCTACAACCCACCTGAGGCGAATGCTGGAGAAAACGTATTCGTGGTCTTACCTGAAAGTACCGCTATACTTGATGCATCCTTGAGCACAGATGCAGACAGTCCTAATTTGAATTATAACTGGGAGCAGGTTTATGGTCCTTCAACCATTGCATTCGATGATGCAACAGCCATCAAGCCAATGGTCTCAAATTTAATCGAGGGAATCTACAAAGTCAAACTCATTGTGGATGACGGTTCTCATTCTTCATCGGCTTTTGTATTGGTTATCGTATCTGCGACAGGAAACTCTGATCCTTCGATAAGTCTCATTGCACCCGCTGACAATTCCACTTTCAAGCAGGGGGAAGACATTACAATTACTGCTTCGGCCAGTGACCTGGACGGGAATGTTGTTTTGGTGGAGTTTTTTGACGGTAGTGTAAAGATTGGCGAAGCGCTTTCAGAACCCTACACCATGATCTGGACTGATGCCGGACTGGGGGCTCATGAATTAAGTGCAAAAGCTACTGATAACGGGGGAGCAGCAGCCACCTCACAGGTAAGAAACATATCGGTTAATGAAGTAAAGGCCTGTATAGAAACCTCTGATGTTGCACAGCAAGGCGCATTCTCTGTGGGCTATAAATCAACTTTCGAGACCGTGGGTACTGATGTTACCGTCACATTTGAACTTTTGGATACGGATAAATCAGGGGTCATTGCCTATTTATGGCAGGAATCTCCCTTTTCAGAATCTCAAATGGATAATGTTTCTGGAAATATTTTTTCGAAAACCCTGAGCGGCCTGACCAATGGTTCAACAATAAGTTATGCCTGTAAGTTTGCCTATGCAGGTGGTTTATCGGTCACAAAATACATCAGTTATGTAGTAGGGAATGATTGCAGTGGCACAAATGACACTGAGCCCCCTGCCAATTTTACGGCAAGCCTCGGGGCGGTTTCGGCATCTTCGGTTGAATTGCTCCTGAATGGAAGCGATAATTCAGGAACCATAATTTATGAGGTATCCTATGGCGCGACTACAAAATCAATGTCCTCGGGTTCCGGAACGCAAACCTCTTTCACTATTGCTGCTTTGTCGCCAAGTACCTTGTATAATTTTAGTGTTATCGCAAAAGATTTGGCAGGGAACAGAGCGGTCAACAATCCTATTGTAATTCAGGCTACAACTTCTGATGATACAAGTACAGCCTGTAACGGATCAAGTGCTGATGCCCAACAAGGCGCCTTCGACTTGGGTTATAACTACGATTTTCAGACCAATGGATCTGATGTGACAATAACCTTCGAGCTTCTTGACGAAAGAGACGGGCTCATTGCCTATTTATGGGAAGAATCCCCTTTTACAGAAACACCCATGGCAAACGTTTCAGGAAAAATCTTCACGGTTACACTTAGCGGACAATCATCTGGAGAAGTGTTGTCTGTCGCCTGCAAATTTGCCTTTGCAGGAGGCCTTTCGGTCACAAAGTATTTTTCATATGTTGTTGGAAGTGATTGTGCAACACTTGGGGTTGGGGATGAAACCCTGAATCAATCCCTGAGCATGTATCCGAATCCGGCAGGCCGCTTATTGCATATTGAGTCTCAGGTTGAAAACATCACACAAGTGGAACTTTATACGATCCTTGGAGAGAAGCTCATCGAATATACTGAAGATTTTGATTCGATCAGCCTTGAAGGATTGACCGGAGGGATATACCTGGTTAAGATCCATGTGGGTCAGCGCTATGTTGTCAAAGAATTGATCAAAGAATAACCTGGGGATGTTTTCAGGCATTTGAATAATTGCTTATTTTTCATTTATCTTGCGTTTGGAATTAAATTTGGACTATGGATTATTATTTTATCATTTCTGTACTGGTGAGTATTTCGGCCATTTTTGGATATATCAATGTCAGGTTCCTGAAATTGCCCAATACCATCGGGTTAATGTTGATTACCATTCTGTTTACCCTGGGCGTGTTTGCACTGAGTTATTTTGACAGCACTTTGCTGAATGCCGAGCGTTACATCATTACACACATTGATTTTAAAGAGGTCCTGCTCGACGTCATGTTGAGTTTTTTGCTTTTTGCAGGTGCTTTACATACCAATTTCGAACAATTAAGAGTCCAGCGCTGGCCCATTGTCGCTTTTTCGACACTGGGGGTCATCATTTCCACTTTTCTCGTAGGAACCGCCATGTATTGGATTTTACCCTCCATGGGTCTTCAGGTATCCTTTATTTATTGCCTCTTGTTTGGTGCCCTGATTTCTCCAACCGATCCTATTGCCGTGCTCAGCATTTTAAAAAAGGCGGGCGCCCCAAAAAAACTGGAAACAAAAATTGTTGGTGAATCCTTATTTAATGACGGAGTAGGAGTCGTGGTTTTTCTAACCATCTTTAAGATTGCACAACTCGGAGGTACGGGTGTAGAAGTCATTGATATTGTAAACCTTTTCAGTAAGGAAGTTTTTGGAGGGGTATTTCTTGGATTGGTCCTCGGTTGGGTGACATATAAACTGATGAAATCCATTGATGATTATGACATTGAAGTAATCATCACCCTGGCCGCTGTGATGGGAGGTACTCTTATTGCTCATTATATGCATTTTTCGGCTCCCCTTGCCATGGTCACAGCCGGTCTGATGGTCGGAAATGACACGGTAAGAAACTCAGCCATGTCAAAAATCACTGAAAATTACGTGGATAAATTCTGGGAACTGATAGACATTCTTTTAAACACCATCTTATTTGTATTGATCGGGATGGAGATGCTCGTACTTTCTTTTGA
Organism: uncultured Flavobacteriaceae bacterium; assembly: GCA_965365165.1. Classification (GTDB taxonomy): domain Bacteria; phylum Bacteroidota; class Bacteroidia; order Flavobacteriales; family Flavobacteriaceae; genus Lutimonas. The sequence continues at coordinate 9,258 of CBDUAP010000073.1, read as the reverse complement.
AACCAGTTATTTTGTTGCAGGACTCATGGCTGTCCCGGTAGTACTTTTATGTCGTTACTTGTCATTGATTTTACCTGTAAAATTCTTTGAAAAGCGGCTTGATTTTGTGCCAAGGACGAATCTGATCATGACCTGGGGAGGACTAAGAGGAGGTATTTCCATCGCACTTGCCCTTGGATTAACCCAAGATATGAACCGTGATTTGTTTTTAGTGATCACTTATATCGTTGTTGTATTTTCGATTATTGTCCAGGGTCTCACGGTGGGTCGTTTGGTCAAGAAGCTTACTAAAAATCCTGACCCTGTTGCCACGAACTAAAAATTGTCCATGAAATTGATCCTGCAAATCAGGAGAATAAAATTCCAATAAGTAACCCTTGCTGTCAATCAAAGACAAAATCACATACGTATCTGGAGTCGGTAAATTTGAGTATTTTCACACAACAAAATCAACAATGTCAAAAGATAAACACTTAAAATTATGAATATTTCAAAAACCATATTTGGCGCCACTGCCTTTGCATTCCTGCTTTTATTAACGTGCTGCCATCAGGAAAAGGTAATGAGCGATGTTGAATTGAAATCCTTTTCGGAAACCATAAAGGCTGAAGATATCAAGCAGCATATAGCTGTTCTTGCCCATGACAGTCTAAAGGGAAGACTTCCCGGAACACCGGAGTATGACAAAGCCATGGCCTATGTCGTGGAAAAATACAAATCATTGGGAATCAAACCAAAAGGAAACAGGGAGGGTACTTCATTTTACCAGGAGCTTGCCATAAGGACCACCTTTGTTGATGAAAATGAATCTTACATGATCATGAATGAGAGCGATACCTTAACTTTAGTTGAGGATTATTTTTTCCTGGGCAATGCAGATCAGGGAATGGTTGAGTTCAAAGGTGAACTGGTTTTTGCCGGATATGGAATTGAAGCCCCTGAATATGGATTTGATGATTTTAGCGATCTGGACGTTAAAAATAAAGTTGCGCTTGTCATTTTGGGTACACCCGATATATTCCCGGCAAGTGAAAAAGCCTATTTCGGTAATCTTGCAACCAAGATTAGCACCCTTGACAAAAAAGGAGCTACGGGCGCATTTTTCATGTTGGCTCCAGAGGTAAAAGCCAGCGTTGAGCGGATTCATGCCAGATTTTCTAAAAATGGGATTTCAACTGTGGTCATGCCTTCAGGCAAGACCTCGGGGATGATGGCTTTTGGCAGCAACCTGAAGATTGGCGGATTCATGAACTGGACTTCGGTGAAGCATCTTGTCGATGATGCGGATGAGGCATGGGCCAATTACAGGGATCAAAAAGGCGGGCCGATGCATTTTTCAAAAGCAACACAAGTCAGGGGGAAAGTGACTTCCAGTTTCAGGGAAATTAAAAGTGCCAATGTCGTGGGTGTCCTGGAAGGGGGTTCACTAAAAAATGAATACATTATCCACACGGCTCATTTGGACCATATAGGCATAGGCAAACCTGTTGAAGGCGATTCCATATATAACGGCGCCCATGACAATGCTTCAGGAGTAAGCGCCATGCTTGAAATTGCGAAATTGTACAGCCAGTTACCTCAAAAACCAAAAAGGTCGGTGCTTTTTGCAGCGGTTACTGCTGAAGAAATGGGGTTGCTGGGTTCAAGGTATCTGGCGGTCAATCCTACGGTAGAGCCGGGGAGTATCATTGCAAATGTAAATACTGACATGCCTACACTTATCGCACCGATCATGTCGGTTGAGCCTTTGGGCGCAGAACAGAGCAGTATCATGGGAGTGGTTGAGAGAAGCACTAAACTGCTAGGACTAACTATTGATCCGGATCATGCTCCTGAACAAGTCAGGTTTGTAAGAAGTGATAATTATAATTTTATCCTGGAGGGCATTCCGGCTTTGAGAATGAAGTATGGCCTGAAGACGGAAAATTCGGAAACCGGGCTGGATTCATTGATCACCACATTTACAAATGCCGTATATCATAAACCCTCTGATGAGCTTAATGAAAGTTTTGACTTTGAGGCTGGCAGGACCTATGTAAGATTGCAATTCATGAACAGTTACCTGATCAATAACGCAAAAGAAAGACCTACCTGGAATGAAGATTCATTTTTCAAAATGTTTCAAAAATAAAAAGTGAGGTTGTATGAATCAGGTTTTATGTTTCTATTTTAGTTTATGTAAAAATTTAAGTAATGCTATATAAATAACATTATTATAATATTTTAAGTTATTTTATTAATTAAAATAAGTTTCTAAACCTAGCCGTCTATACTGAAGAAGAATATCTGGTCAACACAATGTAATGAACCTTCAAACTTTAATTATTTTAAAATGCAGGTCTTTATTTTTTATTGTTTTAAACTAAAGAGATACCTTTGAGGAGTATTAGAAGCATAATTTAAATCATCAAAAAGTTCGAATGGCAAAATCGCAGCAAACATTTAATAAAAGCGAAAAAGAAAAAAAGCGTTTAAAAAAGAAGGAGGAAAAGAGAAAAAAAATGGAAGCCCGCAAGGCTGAAAAAAGAGAAAGCGGTTCAAAGGGAATTGAGTTTGCTTATGTGGGTCATGACGGGCAGTTGACTGATACGCCCCCGGATCCTTCAAAAAAAGTCAAGGTAAAAGCCGATAGTATTGAGATCAGTGTTCCAAAAACTTTGGAAAGTGATAAGGAGTCTGTTGACCCTGTGAGAACGGGTAGAGTTTCATTTTTTGATTCATCAAAAGGATTTGGGTTTATTATTGATGCAGAGAATGAAGAGAAATATTTTTGCCATGTGAGTGGATTGATCGACGAAATTTCAGAAAATGACAAAGTTTCCTTCGAATTGGAGAGGGGCATGAAGGGCATGAATGCCGTACGGGTTACCCTGATCAAATAGTAAATTTCTTTTTTTCGAAATGAATATATTTCGTTGAATCGGATAAAAATGTCCCCCCAGAAATTAATTTAGTTTGAGATATATCAATTAGGATAAATGAATATGCCAGATTCAAATGCCCCTAAGGATTTGACCAATCTTTTCAAGCCGTTCAGAACAGCTTTTGTTTTGAAACAAGCAAAATCCTTTTTGATCCTGGCTTTCCTTTTCACTTTTGTATTGTCCTTACAGGCGCAAAAAAAAAATGCGGACTATCGTCTTCACATCCGGAAAACCATTTTACCCGTCACAATAGATGGGGTCATGAATGAAGAATTATGGAAACGTACTGACGTGGCCAAAGATTTTTTCATGGTGCTGCCCGAAGACACGGGCAGGGCTTCACAGCCATCAGAAATCAGGATGGCCTATGATGATAAAAACATTTATTTAGCTGCTGTTTTTTATAATAAAGTGACCGGTCCATACTATGTGGAATCACTTAGGCGGGATTTTGTATTTGGCAAGAATGACAATTTTTTACTTTTTCTCGATCCTTTTAACAACCAGACCACAGGTTTCTCCTTTGGAGCCAATGCTGCCGGAGCCCAATGGGACGGTACCATGAACAATGGACAAACCGTTGATTTGAATTGGGACAGCAAGTGGATATCAATGGTGACAAAGGACGAGGATAAATGGGTTCTGGAAATGGCAATTCCTTTTAAATCGATTCGATATAAAAAAGGCGTTAAGGAATGGGGCATTAATTTTAGCCGCCTGGATCTTAAAACAAGTGAAAAATCAAGCTGGACGCCTATTCCAAGGCAATTTGCAACAGCATCTCTGGCTTATACAGGCGTTTTGGTTTGGGATGAACCACCCCCTATGACAGGAACCAATTTTTCATTAATCCCTTATGCACTGGGAGCTTTAAACAACAACTCTTCGAATGATAATCAAACAACTTACGAAACCAAAATAGGGGGTGATGTTAAATTTGCATTATCATCTGCCTTGAATATTGACCTGACCATCAACCCGGATTTTTCTCAAGTTGAAGTGGATCGGCAAATTGCCAATTTGGACCGGTTCGAATTGTTTTTTCCCGAAAGAAGACAATTCTTTTTGGAGAATGCTGATTTGTTTGCCAATTTTGGTTACTCCAATATTCGCCCATTTTTTTCAAGAAGAATAGGACTGGAAGTTCCTATTCACGCCGGGATAAGGTTAAGTGGTAATTTAAACGAAAACTGGCGAATGGGACTTATGGATATGCAGACGGCCAGTGACAAGGACCTTGGATTGCCAAGTCAGAATTTTGCAGCCGTTTCGTTCCAGCGAAAAGTTTTTAGTCAATCGAGTATCGGATTGCTGTTTGTCAACAAAGAATCTACGTCATACCCCGAAGACACAGATGAATTTCACGAGCTATACCCCAAATTCAACCGCAATTTGGGTTTGGAATACAACCTGGCTTCTTACGACAATTTGTGGACAGGAAAAGCTTTTGTATTCAAGTCATTTTCTCCTGAAGATTCTGGCAATGGTTTTACCCAGGCCGCAAACATCGAATACAAAACGCAGCATTGGAATTTTGGTTTTAAAGAAGAATATGTAGACAGTGAGTACAGGGCCGAAGTGGGTTTTGTGCCCAGAAACGAATATATAAAGCTCAATCCTTTTGCAGGTTACCTGTTCTATCCCAAGAGCAATTCAATACTCAGCCACGGCCCAAAATGGACCAGTATTTACTATTTTGATGAAGCCTTTAAGAACACGGATTATCTCAATTTGCTTCAATACTATTTCAATTTCCGGAACCGAAGCTCTTTTAGATTGACATTTATAAATGAATACGTAGAACTGCTTGAACCCTTTGATCCTACAGGAACAGGAAAACCTGAACTTCCGGCAGGATCCAAACACCACTGGAATGCCTTGCGAATGAATTATGAATCGAAGCCTCAGAGTATGTTTACCTACACCATTGGCACGCGAATTGGCAATTATTACCAGGATGGATCCTGGTTTAGCCTTAGCAATGAGCTCGGTTACAGGTTTCAACCCTATGTCAGCCTTAGTTCAGCGATAAGTTACAATAACATCCGGATGCCGGCCCCCTGGAATACTACTGAATTTTGGTTGATCGGTGCCAAGGCCGATGTCACTTTTACCAACACTCTATTTTTTGCGACCCTTTTTCAATATAATGAACAATCAAAAAATTTCAATTTGAATTCACGTTTTCAATGGAGGTATCAACCGGCGTCAGATCTGTTTGTTGTTTACACCTATAATGATATGCTTCCGCCTTTCTCGGAGCAAACACACACGCTTACTTTAAAATTGGTTTACTGGTTCAATAAATAAACCCGCAAAACCAATTTGGTTTTTTTTAGGCCAAAATGCTCTCATGCCCTGAGTCTTTAACAAAAAGACAGGAGCTACTCGTCTTTGCCGACATTTCTTTGACAAATTCAAATTTGAGGTCTTCATCCATCCCAAATATATTCAGGTCAGCAGATGGCGCCTTTTTTACAATTTCATAGAAGTCGCCTACGAAAACCTCTCTTAAGGTTTGTGGCAAGCGAGCCAGATTGGTCAATGTCTTCAAAAAATCTTTGGCGTTTTCTTCCTCTTCTGGATCATTTACCACCGTGATCAATCTGATACGAGCCCCCCAATTCATTTTGAGTTTGTATGCCACAAGTATTGAAAGGTCCAGGTTTCCTATGTCCCAACCCAAATTCCAACTGCCCTTTCTGTCACTCACCCAAACATTAATCGTATTTCGTTGCCCTAATAAGGCTGTCGGGTGCGATAAATATAAAAGGACACCAATCTCTAATCGAATGGATTCCTTCATCACGGGTCTCAATTCGGTTTCATAGTCGTCGTGATCCTGCATATTCAAAAAAACGATATTGGGCTTGAAAAAAGCACCTTGCAGGGCCTGACTTCCATAGTTGATTCCTTTAGCAAATTCTTCTGTATGGATTACTGAAGATGATGAAAAGACTTCTTTTTGTCTAAAAGCAGCCGAAATCGATTCTAGTTCTATTGCCAAAGTACTGGTTTCAGAAAATGGCTCAATGCCTAATAGTTTAATTGAACCTTTTGGCTTGGCTATATTTCGCAAGAATTCAAAATTGCCTTTTAAGCCGCTGACATCTCTCACAGGCACCATTAAATTGGCTTTCCATGCACGCTGTTGCATTTTCTTCATGCCCCAGGTATGCTTGGCGGCCCATTCGGCAAACGAAACAAAAAGGCCCGAACGGACATCTTCAAACGGGGTTTCTAAATTTTGTCTGGACAAGTACCAATAAACCATCAGAACGATCATGATAGAGATCAAGCTTACAGCAGGGTTTATAATAAACATGGCAAATACAGAAGATAAAAGCCCAAACCAGGGCACCCATCTGTGAATTTTGAAAATTGGCCGATAGCTTATTAATCCCAGATTCTGTTCAATGATGACCACAATATTGATCATGGCATAAGTTATCAAAAAGAACAGTGTCACCAAGGGAGCTACAGCATTAATATTTCTCAGCAACAAGGTTAAAAAAATCAATATTCCCGTTACCAGCATGGCGTTTCTAGGCTGACCGTTTTTACTTTGTCCATGTAAAAAATTCGAATAGGGCAGGACCTTATGTTCACCCATGGCAAAGAGGATTCTCGAAGAACCTACAATCGAGGCCAGGGCAGAGGAAAAAGTAGCGCCAAGTATTCCTGCAATAATCAAAGGCCCGAAGAAGGCCTTGTCTACCATGATGTAATAATCATTCAGCAATTCACTCTCTGATGCACTTCTCGAGATCCAAAAAGCCAGGAGCATGTAAATGACAAAACTTACACCTATCGCCCAGAGCGTCCCCCTTGGAATACTGCGCTTTGGGTGTTTTAATTCTCCGGACATATTTGCCCCGGCCATAATGCCCGTGGCGGCCGGAAAAAATACGGCAAACACGATCCAGAAATTACTGCCGCTAAATTCATTTTCGATGGAGCCTTTGAAAGAGCCCCAACTCAATGCCTCGCTAGTAGGAATTTGCATGGATCCATTATAGGCTGCAACAACGATTGAAATCAACGATAAGACAATGATACCCATAATGATGAACTGGGTTTTAATGGCCAGGTTTGCGCTGATGTAGGCAATGGTAAAAAGGACTGTAAATACAACGATGTCAACTAAAAACGCATTATGGTCCGGGAAAATACCCAACCATCCTTCTCTGAAACCAAAAATATACATCGTGACCGCCAAACCTTGTGAAATGTATCTTGGGATTCCCAGGCTTCCTCCGACTTCGAGACCCAGGGCCTGTGAAACAATGGCATAGGCACCTCCTGCCCCTATGCGTATGTTCGTGGTAATGGCCGACATCGAAAGCGCGGTACAAAGCGTGATCAAAAAAGAAATAATAATAATCAACCAGGCTCCGAGAAGTCCTGCATTACCAACAACCCAACCCAGGCGCAGGTACATGATGACACCCAGTATGGTTAATAGGGTAGGTGTAAAAACACCCCCAAAGGTTCCAAATTTTTTTATTGATTCTGGTTCGGTATTCATGGTCGGGCCCGTGCTAATTTCAAATATGAATTTACTAATTTAAATGATTAAAAATATTTTTATTGAATTTGAATTCAATTACCTGAATAAACAGCGGACATCATCTTGACTGAAGAATGTTTGTAGCCGTGATTGAAATCATGACATTTTAAACCAAAATAACCCACATTTTGATCAGGGTTTATTTAATCTGAAAACAGCCAATTTATCTTTCATGAGAATTTTGTATTTTTAGGATATCTAGATCAATAAAAACTTTAACCATAAAAAAAATCAAAATGAACACAAAAAACATTAAAGCATTTGGTACCGTGGCTCCCGAGGCTTCTTTAAAACCCTTAGATATTCAACGAAGGCTAGTAACCGCAAAAGATATTGAAATAGAAATCTTGTACTGTGGCGTGTGTCATTCTGATTTACATTTTGCTCGAAATGACTGGGGAATGACCCAATACCCGGTCGTACCAGGGCATGAAATCGTGGGCAGGGTCACCCAAACCGGTGACGGAGTAAGCAAATTTAAAGCAGGAGACCTGGTGGCCGTTGGCTGCCTGGTGGATTCGTGCCGAACCTGCAACAATTGCAAAAACGATCTCGAACAATACTGCCCGGAATGGGTTGGTACCTATGGAGGCTTTGACAAACACCTGCAGACGAATACCCACGGAGGGTATTCGGAAAGCATCGTAGTTGATGAAGAATTTGTTCTTAGGGTTCCTGAAAACCTCGATCAGGCCGGTGTTGCTCCTGTATTGTGTGCAGGCATCACTACCTGGTCACCACTAAAGCACTGGAATGTTGGGAAAGGCAGTAAGGTCGCCGTAGTCGGACTTGGAGGACTGGGACACATGGCCATAAAATTAGCCAATGCCCTGGGCGCCCATGTGACTTTGTTTTCAAGGTCTCCCGGTAAAACTGAAGATGCGAGGGCACTGGGTGCGCACGAAGTAATCATTTCTACAGAAGAGGAACAGATGCAAAAGGCCATGGGACGATTTGATGTCATTATTGATACAGTTCCCTATGCGCATGACCTGAATCCTTATGTCAATACCTTAAGCACTGATGGAGCTCTGGTTGTCGTAGGGTATCTCGGACCCCTTGATCCGATGCTGATGACTGTACCCATGATCATGGGGCGCAAGTCGGTTGCAGGATCTTTAATAGGCGGCATCGCCGAAACCCAGGAATTACTGGACTTCTGTGGGGAGCACAACATCACCTCGGATGTAGAAGTGATCAATATGCAGGATATCAACGAGGCTTATGAACGCATGCTGAAAAGTGATGTACACTACCGGTTTGTCATTGATATGAAATCAATGAAAAGCTAAACAAAAATTAGTTGCAAAAGTTAAAAGCCGGATATTTAAAATTTTCCGGCTTTTTTATGAGTTGTAATTTTCACCTAAAAAACAATATTATGAAACGAAAGTTAATATCAGGAGGAAGCCCTTATGAAGATATTGTAGGGTTTAGTCGTGCCGTCAGAGTTGGACCCTATATTACCATTGGAGGTACAGCACCCATGGATGTCAAAGGGAATACAGTAGGCATTGGTGATATTGCCGTTCAAACCAGACAGTGCTTGGAAACGATAAGAAAAGCATTGGAAAAAGCTGGTTCAAGCCTTGATGACGTCGTTAGAACCAGAATGTTATTGACCAATATAGACGACTGGAAAGGAGCTGCCGAAGTCAGGGCTACTTATTTTAAAACGATAAAACCTGTTGACACAATCATGCAGGTATCACGTTTTATCAATCCGGACTGGTTAATTGAAATTGAAGTAGATGCCATAGTGGC